>JAUNJW010000373.1 GCA_030533035.1 Erysipelotrichaceae bacterium | reverse complement strand
GCGGGCCCTTTGTCGGAAAATAAAAAAGAATCACCGGACTGTACAAAATGTACAGCCGGTGATTTTTAAGTCTCAATCCATGTGCAGGGCTTTGCGGATATCCTCGTGGCGCGGCTTGGCGGCGTCGGCCCAGTGGGGACCGTTGGCATACATGTCCGCCAGTTCTGCCAGCGCCTTCGGCACGTCGATCGACTGCGGGCAGGCATGGGTGCACTGGCCGCACCGGATGCAGGCGGAAGGCATCTCATTTTCTGACAGGCCGTCCAGGCGCATGCCGCTGACAGCGCTCGGGGCATATTTATAATCGTTGTAGACCGAAAGCAGATAAGGAATGTTGAGCTGGACGGGACAGCCGTCACAGCAGTATCTGCAGGCGGTGCAGGGAACGCCTTTCTTCATGCCCTCGGCAATTTCGAAGAGGGTGTTTCTTTCTTCTTCCGACAGCGGGACATGGGTTTCGAATGTCTTCAGGTTGTCTTCAACCTGGCTGATTTCATTCATGCCGGAAAGGATGACTTTGATATTGGGCAGGTCCTGCAGGAAACGGAACGCATAGGAAGCGTCGCTGGCGGTGTCCGAGAACTTCTTCAGCTTCGCTCTTTCCTCTTCACGCAGCACTGCGAGCTTGCCGCCGCGGCAGGGCTCCATGATCCAGACGCCGAGGCCGTGCTTTGTGATGATGTCATATTTTTTCTTCGCGTCCTGCAGGGTCCAGTCGAGATAGTTGCACTGGATCTGCACAAACTCAAACTTTCCTTCATGCCTGGTCAGGAATTCCTCGAGAAGATCCGGGCCGCCATGGAACGAGAAGCCCAGATGGCGGATCTTTCCTTCTTCCTTCATCTTCAGGATATCGGGGATGATATGATACTCATCGCTCTCATAGATTTTGACGGACCATTCGGTAATGTTGTGGAGCAGGTAGAAATCGAAATACTCAGTTCTGCATTTCTGCAGGGAAAGATTGAACAATGCGATGTTGTCCACCGGTCCGGGCAGGGAGTGGCCGGGGAACTTGTCGGCGATGTAATAGCTCTCGCGCGGATATTTCTTCAGCGCTTCAGCCATGGCGATTTCCGATTTGCCGCCAAGATAGGGATAGGCGGTATCGAAATAGTTCACGCCTTTTTCAATGGCCAGATCAAACATGGCATTGACTCTGGCCTGGTCGATTTCACCGGTCGCGGGATCTGACGCAAAGCGCATGCAGCCGAAACCGAGGCGTGAAAGCGAAAGTCCTTTGAATTCACTGTAAATCATACTGTCATCTCCTCTTATTTCTTCTGCTTCTATTTTACTTTGTTCATACACATGACATAAATACCTGTGCCCGTAACTTTTCACAAATCTGCGGATTTGTTCTTTTTGTATGCAGGCGGGCAATAGTACAATGGGAGAAAGAAAGATTTTAACAATGAAGATCCTGAATTTCGGCTCACTGAATCTTGATTATATTTTCCGGGTGCCTCATTTCGTCACTCCCGGCGAAACGCTCAGCGCGGACTCGCTGGCTGTCTTTCCCGGCGGCAAGGGCCTGAACCAGTCCATTGCCCTGGCCCGGGCCGGCGCCTGTGTTTTTCATGGCGGCTGCTATGGCGAAGGGGGAGAACCCCTGGTCAGCCTGCTGGCGGAAAACGGCGTCAATGTATCGCTGCTGGAAAAGGCGGATGCCGTGCAGGGCAGCGCGATGATCTGCGTCGCGCCTGACGGGGCCAACACGATTGTCCTGTCTGCCGGCTCCAACGCCTGTGTCACCAAAGAGCAGGTGAACGCAGCGCTGGCGGAATTTGAAGAAGGCGACTGGCTGTTATTGCAGAATGAAATCAACAATCCTGAGCGGCTGATTGAA
>JAUNJW010000142.1 GCA_030533035.1 Erysipelotrichaceae bacterium | reverse complement strand
GAACGATGGAGGAGTAGCTCATTGTGTCCATCTGTGCCTTTGCCAGAGCGTCGTCGCCGACGTTGATGTTCTTGTCGGTCGGGATGATGTTTCTCAGATCATAGTGAGCCTGCTGAGCTTCTGTGCCTGCCAGGTAAGCAGCCAGTGCAACAGCGATTTCAGGATGTTCGCCATAGAGAGCGGTTGCCGGGTTGACGCCGACTGCCTTGGAGCCTGCGAAGGACTTCATCTGCTTTGCTTCACCGTTGATTGTAATTGTCGGCAGAGCAGCGATGCCTGTGTTGTCGCCGTAAGCGTCTGTAGCCTTGGAGTAGTCCCATGTGCCGGAGAAGAATGCCTTTGCGTCAGAGACAGAGCCTACATCGCCGTTTGCGAAGTTCGGGTTCTTGACCAGGTCAACGAGATAATCTGTAACTGCGACTGCCTTGTCACCGGAGAAGTCAATGCCTGCGTCTGCGCTGCCGCCGTCTTCACCGAACAGTGTGCATCCGTTAGCTACATAGAAGGAAGCGAGATACCAGGAGTTCTCGAGCGGGAAAGCAACCTTGCCCTTTTCGAGCATTGCATCGAGGGACTTGATGTCGTCTTCGGAGAAGACGCTCTTGTCATAGTACATGAACCATGTGTTGGCTGTGAACGGGAAGCCGTAAACAGATCCGTTGTAGGAAACTGTGTTGACTGTTGTCTGGGAGTTGTTGGACTTCATTGTCTCAACATTTGCTCCGCCGAGTTCAGCGATGCCGTTGGCTTTGATCAGGTCAGGGATCTGGTCGTTTGCGAACATGTAGACGTCAGCTGCTGCGCTGGGGTCTGTGCCGACATTTGTCTTGGCGTCGCCTTCGGAGCAGACACCGTATGTGAATGTCAGATCCCATTCAGGATGTGCTTCATTGAACTTGTCGCACATTGTCTGGAGCCATTCGCCATTGTCCTTGGACTGGTCTTCCTGAGGGCCCCATACTGTGACTGTAGCTGTGACTGTTTCTGCTGCGGATGAATCTTCTTTTGAACCGCCATCAGCGGGTTTGGAACCGCTGCAGCCGGCGAGCATTGTTACGCTCATGAGGGCTGCCAGGCCTGTAGTAAATACTTTCTTGATTTCCATGTTTTTTCCTCCTGAATGTAATAATGTTATGGAAACGTTACTGGAAACGTTTCCAATTACATCCTCATCTTAATTGAAGCGGTTTCATTTTTCAATAGGCAATTATGAATTTTTTAAATTTCTTACGCTTTCTCCTTCGAGTATTCTGTAAGGAATCTTTTCATGAACTGCCGGCCGGCTGTAATTCAGCCGCAGAAGAAGGTCTTCCACGCTTCTGGACGCCATCAGTGAAGATCTCTGCTCCACCGTTGTCAGGCGCGGCACGGAATAACGGGAATATTCAATCCCGTCAAATCCGATCAGCGAGAGATCCTCAGGCACTCTGAGTCCGAGGTCGCGGGCAGCACGCATCGCGCCGATCGCGACAGTGTCGCTCAATGCGAACAGGGCTGTGATTTCCGGATTCCTGCTCAGCAGCTTATACGTTGCCTCATAGCCGTTCTCGGCCGAGAACTTGGACTGTTCGTAAAAGCGTTCCCTGTCAAAGCTGATATTGTTTTCTTCCAGCTTTTCCACCGCGCCGTACAGGCGGTCGGCGCCGACATTGCCGTGTGCCCTTTCGCCCATACCGCCGACGATGCCGATTTTTGTGTGCCCTGCTTTCAGAAGATATCCGACCGCATCCTTTGCGGCTTGGAAATCATCCGTGCAGAAGCTTGACAGGTTGGCAAAGTCAAGATCTGAAGAATCACCGCTCACCAGCACCGCCGGCACAGTGATTTCACCGAATGACTTTTTCAGATAGTCCGGGTTGGCGCCCAGGAAAATAAGTCCTTTCGGTCTTCTCTCTGCGCACAGCTGAACCGCCGTTTCCACTTCATCCGCGAGTTCATCCAGGAACACTACGTTAACCGCTTCTCTGTGAACACGTAAGAGTTCCTGGATTTCTTCCAGAATTGTTTCAAGGAAAATGTTCTTTGTGCCTTTGACCAGAATTGTGACAGCTGAAGTTGTTGTCTGCTTCAGCAGCTTCGCATTTGAGTTGGGTTGGAATCCTGTTTCCCGGATCACCTGCTCAATTTTCTGCCTGGCTGCCTCGGAAACATCCGGATGAGAGTTGATCACTCGGGAGACAGTTCCGATACTGTAGCCGGACAAACGCGCAATATCTTTGATCGTCGCCATTTCTGACTCCTTTCCAGCGATTATTGTGATCGTTTCCGTAAACGTTTCCAATTCTGATTTTATAGTAGTCCGGTTGACAGATAATGTCAACCGTCCTTTTCTGATGAGCAAAACAAAAGAAGATATTGACGGCTGTTATATAATAAGGTGGCGCGAAAGAAGGTGAATCTTATGACAAAGATTGATGTTGTATCCGGCTTTCTGGGAGCCGGTAAAACCACACTGATTCAGAAACTGATCAAAGACGTGTTTGCAGGAAAAAAAGTTGTCCTTGTAGAAAACGAATTCGGTGAAATCGGAATTGACGGCGGTTTCCTCCAGGAAGCCGGCATCGAAATCACTGAAATCAACTCCGGCTGCATCTGCTGCACACTCCAGGGTGATTTCCAGGAAGCCCTGAAAAAAGTTGTTGAAGAATATAACCCCGACCATATCATCATCGAACCGTCCGGTGTCGGCAAACTCTCTGACATCCTGAAGATTATCAAGTCCGTCGAAGGCCTTGAGCTCAACAGCTACAGCGCTGTTGTCGACGCAAAGAGATGTCAGATCTATCACAAGAACTTCCGTGAGTTCTTCGACGATCAGATTGCGACAGCCGCCTGTGTCATTCTCTCCAGAACACAGATGACAGATGAAAAGACTCTGCAGGCCGATGTTGATATCATCCGTGAACTGAACGCGGATGCCCGCATCATCACCACACCGTGGGACGAACTGTCAGGCACAGCTGTCTATGAGGCAATGGAAGGCTCCTCCGACGGATTCCCTGAAGGCCTCGGTGAGCTGGAAGATGAAGAAGATGAAGACGAGCATGAGCATCATCACCATGACCATGATGACGATGATGAGGATGAACATGAACACCACCACCATCACCACGATGATGACGACGATGAGGATGAACTTGCAGGACACCATCAACAAGAGGCAGAGGACGCGGAGTAGGATGAACAAGAAGAAGAGCACGATGACGATGATGATGACGACGATGAGGATGAGCATGAACATCATCACCATGACCATGATGAAGAAGACGACGATGAGGATGAGCACGAACATCATCACCACCATCACCATCATGAAGACCCGAATGAAGGCCTTTCTGAGGGCAACCGGATCCATCTCGGCGAGGATGAGCATGCGCACCACCATCACCATCATCACCACCACGGCCATGACGCTGATGAAATCTTTGATTCCATCGGTATTGAGACGATCAACAAGTACACTGAGGATGAAATCCGCACCGCTCTTAACGGCCTGGGTGAAAACATCGTCAGGGCAAAGGGCATCGTCCCCTCTCATGACGGCAGCTGGCTGTTCTTCGACTATGTTCCGGGTGACATCGATATCAGATCCGGTTCAGCAGCCTATACAGGTCTGATCACAATCATCGGCGAGAAAGTTGATCTCAATCAGATCAAGGAACTGTTCAGGGTGAAATAATGGCTCCGGTATATCTGTTTACAGGATTTCTGGACAGCGGCAAAACAACCCTGATCAAAGACACGCTCAATGATCCGGGCTTCATGGAAGGAACTGACAGAACCCTGATTCTCTGCTTTGAACAGGGGGAAGTCAGCTATGATGAAAAATTCCTTGACGAGCATAACGCCTTCATTGAATTCTTCGACGCTTCCACCGAGCTGACGGAAGAGAAAATACATGAGCTGGATACGATCTACCATCCGGACCAGGTTTTCATTGAATACAACGGCACAGAATCTGTTTCCGAAACACTTCTCAACGGCATGCCGCCGTACTGGCCGCTGGTGCAGATCCTGACAACCGTGGACGCGACAACATTTGAAATCTATATCAATGCCATGCGTTCCATGCTGTTTGAACAGCTCAGATGGTCTGACACGATTATCGTCAACCGCTGCACGGAAAACATGTCCGGTTCCATGCTCAGAGGCAATATCAAAGCCATCAACAAGCGTGCCCAGATTTATTACGAGGGTGCCTTCGGTGAGCCGGCCAATCTGAAAAACGGCCTGCTGCCGTTTGATATCAATGCCGATGTCATCGACATTTCCGATGATGACTACGGTCTCTGGTATATGGACGCGGTTGAAGACCCGAAGAAATATGACGGCAAGGAAATCATCATCCGCGGCATGTTTGCCGAAAAGATTCCGGGTATGACCCAGACGATGATTCTCGGCAGACGGGCAATGGTATGCTGCGCGCAGGATACCAGCCTCTGCGGCCTGACTGTCACCCAGGTCCGAATTGACCAGCTTAAAATCGGCGACTGGCTTGAAGTCCAGGGAAAACTCAAACTGATCCCGATGGAAGGCGGTGGCGAAACAGTCGTGCTGTATGCCAGCCGGATCAGCCGCTATGAAAAACCTGCTGAAGAATACGTCACATTCAGCTGATCAGAAAAAAAGACAAGGCCTCTCCGCTTATCCTGCGGGGAGGCCCTTTGTTCTGTCCTGTGTTTTTACATCAGCTGTCTGATGAAATGATCTTTTTCTGTATAAGCTTTCCAGCCTCTGCCGGGATCAGCCTTCTTCATGAAGTCTGTCCACATGTCGAGCATGCTGATACTGAGCGTATAATCATGTCTTTCCATCGGCCGCCAGCATCTGTCCAGGGTTCCGAACATATACCACAGCTCGGAGGAATGGAACGCGCCTGCCTCGTCGCCGGGAAGCTTTCTGGCGAAGTAGTAGACATAGACAGGTTCATCCGAATTCAGGATTCTCTGTTCCGCGAAATCGACGCAGCCTTTGAACAGGGCGCTCTTTCTGCCGTCTTCGCCTTCCTCGATGGTAATGTCATTTCTTGTGCAGCCGATCATATACGGAATGTCATGGATATGGTCATTGTCAATGCACTCCTGATAGCCTTCGTTCATCACCCAGCCGTCGATGACCGGTGTGAAGACGAGACCGCCGGCATCCTTATAAACATCCGGCAGGACGGAAACCAGCTTTTCAGCAGGAAGGTTTCTCAGTTCGCGGACATAGCGGACTTTGAGCAGGTCCATGATTCTGCGGCCGTTTGCGTAAGCGTCTTCCGGTCTGACATCCTTGCTGAGAGGACCGGCGTAACCGCCGCCGCTCTGCATGATGGCAGAATGGATCATGCCTCTTGTCAAAGGAGAACTGACCAGGGTCTGCACGCTCATGGCGCCGGCGCTCTGGCCGAAGACTGTGATTCTGTCCGGATCGCCGCCGAACTGGTCAATGTTCTTTCTGACCCACCGCAGTGCCTGGATCTGATCAAGGATGCCGTAGTTGCCGACACTCTTGTTGGGATCTTCCCTTCTCAGATCTTCCAGGGCCATGAATCCGAAAATACCGACACGGTAATTGACGGTAACCAGGATGGTGTCGCGCATGGCATACTGCATGCCGTCAAATTCCATCTCGTTGGAGAAACCATGGTCAAACGCGCCGCCATGGATCCAGAACGCAACCGGCCAGCCTTCACGGCTTTTCTTCTCCGGTGCCCAGATATTCAGATACAGGCAGTCTTCACTCTGAGCCGGTAAAGGATACTT
>JAUNJW010000372.1 GCA_030533035.1 Erysipelotrichaceae bacterium | reverse complement strand
GTTCTGTTCTGCTGTCAACGAAGATCTCATAGGAATTGATGTCTTCGGTTTCGGTTTCTTCGATATTCTCCATCAGGCTGATGAAATCGCCGGCGGTCTTCTCCAGGGAGGCGCCGCTGCAGTCCAGCGGCTCAACCGCCTGCGGCTCTGTCAGTTCATAATTGCGGTTATGGACAAGCTTTGCCCTTTCCACAAGGGACGCCACCTGTTTTTTCATTTCCTCTTCACTGCTGCCCGGGCGGATTTCCGCGCTGGCATAGCCGATGGTCTGGCCGTCCTCAGAGCGTTTGTATACGGTCAGATTGACATGGTCCACGTCACGGACGCGGTTCTGGTCGAGCCTGTGGCCGATGAAGTAGAATTCCCAGGCGCTGGTCACGGTGTCATTGATCTGCCACTCATCCGCGCCGGAGGATTTCAGGATTTCTGTCAGTTTTTCAATCATCATCCGAGCCTCGCTTTCGTTTTGAGATAGGGACCGCCGGCCGCAACCTTGACCCATTCCTTGTAGCCCTTGCCGCAGCCGCCGTTGCCGGTGACGCCGCGGTCGCCGGACACCATTGAGATATTGCCGAGCAGGTCGGGCACATAGCCGGTCATGATGATCGGGCCGAAAAGCCTGCCGGTGAATTTTCCATCGCGGATCTCCCTTCCGGTCTTGACGATGCACTGGATGCCCCAGTGCTTGGGATCCTCCATGCCGCTTTCCTCGCCTTCCAGCAGGAAGCCGTATTTGACGGAAGCGATCATGTCTTCCAGCCTGTCTGTGCCGGAATCAAAGATGGTGTTGGTCATTCTGGTATAGACCTTGTGCTCAAAGTTTTCCCGCTTGCCGTTGCCGGTCGGCACTGTGCCGAGGCGCTTCGCGCTTAACGCGTCGCAGATGCCTGTCTTCAGGATGCCGTTTTCGATTTCGGTCACATCGCCGGCCAGTGTGCCCTCGTCATCGAAGGCATAGCTGGTGACGTTCTCGGCGCACAGGGCTCCTTCATGCATGGTAACCAGGCCGGAGCCGACCCGTTTGCCGATATAGCTGGCGCCCAGGGCCCTGTTTTTGACAAACATGTCCATCTCCACGCCGTGGCCGAATGCCTCGTGGGCAATCAGGCCGGAAATCTCGGGGCTGGTGATGATCTCATATTCGCCCGGCACAATTCTTTCCGCTCTCAGGAGTTCTTCCGCTCTTCTGACAGCGTCTTCCAGGCGGTCTTCAAACTGGGTGAACAGTTCAGGGCCGCACAGGCCGGCAATGCCGTCGTTGCCGTACTGGGTATTTCCGTCCTTTGAAACAACGGAAACGATGGTGCCTTCGGAATAGACATAGCTCTGTCTGAGATCCCTGTTTCTGCTCAGGAAAAGCTTGCAGACATGGGTGGACTGGCCGGTGACAATGCAGTCAATCATGTATCCGGAAAGGCTCATTCCCTTTTCGGAAAGTCTGCTGAACTCAGCGATCAGCTTTTCGGGATCAGCGGTTTCGGGCAGCTGTTCCGTCTCTTTCTCAACAAAAAGAGTCAGCGGCTCATCGTCCAGCTCAGGCGTTTCATATACCTTTGAACCGCACGCTTTGAGCAGCGCATGCTGTTTTTCAAAGGCTGCCTTCACCTTATCAAAGGTTACGGCTGCCTGGTCCGGGTCGAAATCATTGAGGGCGTATTCACTGTACAGGCCGTCTTTTGAGGTGCGGATGACAATGCCGCGCTCAGCGGTCATGGTTCTGTCGCTGACGCTTTTGACATGTCTGGATATTCTGATATTCAGGCCGGCGGAATCGGTGGCGAGGATGCTGACATAGTCATATTCCCCTGCCAGCAGATCCCTGAGCTGTGTCAGCCCGCCGGCAATGCCGTTCAGATAAT
>JAUNJW010000141.1 GCA_030533035.1 Erysipelotrichaceae bacterium | reverse complement strand
GACGACGCTCTGGCAAAGGCACAGATGGACACAATGAGCTACTCCTCCATCGTTCAGCCGCTGCAGGATGCTATGGGTCAGTACTGGGGACCGGCAGAATCCATGGGTAAGGAAATCAACGCCGGCACAGTCACTCATGACAACGCTGCTGAAAAGACAGAAGCTATGAATGAATCCATGAACACAGCTGCTGTTCAGTAATCATCAGAATAAATACAAAACAGTCTTAGATCAGTTGGAAAAAAGGCGGTTGAAGGGCAGACCCGGGTCGGCTTATCAGCCGCCTTTTCTGAAAACTGATTCATAAGGAGGGTATGAATGGCCACAAAAATTAAAGAAAAAATCAATGTAGCCAATGCAGTAACCAAAGGGGATTTATGGACTAAGCTGTCTGCTGTCGTTATGGGAGCAGGCATGTTCGGCCATCAGCAGGTTGTAAAGGGCATTATGGTCCTTGCCTGCGAAATCGGTTTTATTTTCTACATGATTTCCAGCGGTCTGCATAATCTGGCGATGCTGCCGAGTCTCGGCACCCAGGAACAGCAGAAAGTTTGGAACGAGGCCAAACAGATTTATGAGTACACAGCCGGCGATAATTCACAGCAGATCCTGCTGTACGGTGTTGTGACTCTGTTTGTCATCGCTGCCATCATTGTTCTGTGGATCCTGCAGATGAGACATTCCTACAAACTTCAGAAAATGATCGAGAACGGCGAACATGTCCCTTCAATCAAAGAGGATATCATCGCCCTGTTCAACGGAAATTTACACATCACCCTGATGACGCTGCCGTGCGTGGGTATTCTCGTCTTCAATATCGTGCCGCTGGTATATATGATCTCGATGGCATTTACCAGCTATTCGAAGGAAAATGACAAACTCATGCTGTTTGACTGGGACGGTCTGAACCAGTTCCAGAGAGTTCTCAACCTCAACGGCAATATCGGCAGACAGTTCTGGCAGGTATTGAGCTGGACAATCATCTGGGCGATCTTCGCGACATTCCTGAACTATATTCTGGGTATGATCCTGGCAATGGTCATCAACAGAAAGGACACAAAGGCCAAGGGCTTCTGGAGATTCTGCTTCGTTCTTTCCATCGCGGTTCCCCAGTTCGTTTCCCTGATGATCATGAATATCATGCTGCAGCCCAACGGCGCGGTGAATGTCCTGCTGAGAAATCTCGGCTGGATCGCGGCATCGGATTCACTGCCATTCTGGACAAATGTCACATGGGCAAGAATCACGATTATCGTGATCAACCTGTGGGTAGGTATTCCGTATACGCTTCTGCAGATCACAGGTATCCTGCAGAACATTCCGGGCGAACTGTATGAAGCCGCCAGAATGGACGGCGCCGGTCCGGTGACAATCTTCTTCAAGATCACCCTGCCATACATGCTGTTCGTCACGACACCTTATCTGATTACTTCCTTTGTCGGAAATATCAACAACTTCAACGTCATTTATCTGTTATCAGGCGGCGGTCCTACGTATGTCGGCGATACTGCCGGTCAGACAGACCTGCTTGTCACATGGCTGTACAAGCTGACCATCGATCAGCAGTACTACAACCTCGGCGCGGTCATTGGTATCATTACCTTCGTCATCCTGACAATTATCACTCTGGTGACATACCGCAACTCCGCGTCCTATAAGAATGAGGAGGCGTTCATGTAATGACTGCTATGGAAAGTAAGAAAAATAAAAGAAATCCACGCGCAGTGGCGCTCAATGTGGTTGTACACGTCATTCTTGCCATCCTGGCCGTGATCTGGCTCCTGCCGATTTTCTGGATCGTGCTGACAAGTTTCCGGGCTGAACCGGGCGCGTACACAAGTACATTCCTTCCGCAGGGATACACAATCAACAACTATGTCAAACTGTTTACTGACAGAAACGTTCTGAACTTCCCGAAGATGTTTACAAATACACTGATCATTGCGATCATCACATGTATCTGCTCGACATTCTTCGTTCTCTCCGTAGCGTACAGCCTTTCCAGAATGCGTTTCGGATTCCGTAAGCCTTACATGAACCTGGCTATGATCCTCGGTCTTTTCCCGGGATTCATGACAATGATCGCGCAGTACTTCATTCTGAAGGCAATGGGTCTGACAGAAGGGAGTATGATCAGGATCGGTCTGATCATCGTATATTCCGCATGTGCCGGTCTGGGATTCCAGATCGCCAAGGGATACTTTGATACGATCCCGCGCTCTATTGACGAAGCGGCCATCATCGACGGTGCTACGCAGTGGCAGGTGTTCACGAAGATCACGATGCCGCTGGCCAAACCGATCGTTATCTATACGGTACTGACGTCTTTCATCGGTCCGTGGGTCGACTTCATCTTCGCTAAAGTCCTCTGCCGTGCCAACGCCGATCAGTTTACAGTCGCGATCGGTCTGTGGAACATGCTGCAGAAAGAATACATCTACCAGTGGTATACATGCTTCGCGGCCGGCGCGGTTGTTATCTCCATCCCGATCGCTGTCCTGTTCCTCTATCTGCAGAGGTTCTACGTCGAAGGCATGTCCGGCGCGGTCAAGGGATAATGTCCCGTATCATAAAAAAACTTCATCTCTGTGCACTCCTGCCACTGCTTGCTCTGGCAGGATGCACACCCGCAGATTCATCAGCAGCAGGCGGCCAGTCTGCTGCTTCTTTGGTTCAGATGGTGGAGCTGAACAAAAACCTGGAAACCTCTGCGGCGGATGATAATTACCGTACTGTCTACGAAGTCTTTGTCTATTCGTTCTGCGACAGCGACAATGACGGCATCGGCGATCTTCAGGGCCTGATTTCAAAACTGGATTATATTCAGGATCTGGGATTTACGGAAATCTGGCTGATGCCTGTCTGCCCCTCACAGACATACCACAAATATGATGTTGATGATTACACTGCCATCGATCCGTCCTACGGCACCCTGGATGACTTTGACCAGCTGATCGCCGAATGCAATAAGCGGAATATCAATGTGATCACCGACCTGGTTCTCAATCATACTTCTGACACGCATCCCTGGTTTGTGCAGGCCTGGGATTATCTGAAGGAACTGCCTGAGGACTGGGGTGCTTCAGCCGAGTACTGCCCGTATTTTGATTATTACAATTTCTCAAGGGAACAGCTGGACGGCTATGCGCCGCTGGCAGATACAAACTGGTATTATGAAGCCCGCTTCTGGTCGGAAATGCCGGACCTGAACCTGGACAGTGAAAATGTCAGAAAAGAAATCAGTGAAATCATGAAATTCTGGCTGGATCACGGTGTTTCCGGATTCCGCCTCGACGCGGTGACATCCTACTATACCGGCAATAACGAAGAAAGCATCGAGTTCCTGAAGTGGCTTGTCAGCGAAGGCAAGTCCATGAAGAAGGACTGCTATTTCGTCGGTGAAGGCTGGACGGACCGCAGTTCATTCGCGGCGTTCTACGCTTCCGGAATTGACTCCATGTTTGATTTCTCCTTTGCCAACAGCGACGGCGTGATTGCAGCGGTTCTCAAAGGAGCTGACGCCAAGGCGTACGGCCAGGCCCAGGTGAATGAACAGGAACTGTTCTCTTCCTACAGCACGGACTATATCAACGCTCCGTTCTATACCAATCACGACATGGCGAGATCCGCCGGCTATTACGTCAATGACGGCGGCACCAAAGTGAAAATGTCCGGCGCCATGAACCTGCTGATGAGCGGCAATGCCTTCGTGTATTACGGTGAGGAACTCGGCATGAAAGGCTCCGGCAAGGACGAAAACAAGCGTGCTCCGATGTACTGGAGCGCTGATCCGGAAGCGGAAGGCATGTGCGACGGTCCTGCTGACATGGATGAAGTGAAGATGGTATGGCCGCCGTATGAGGAACAGAAAGATGATCCTCTGAGCATTTATACCTATTACAAAGAGGCGGTACGCATCCGCAATGCCTTCAAAGCCATTTCACACGGAACCGTGACCATGCTTGACGATATCAGCGATTCTTCCATCTGTGCCTATACGAAGGAATATGAAGGACAGAAGGTTCTGCTGGTTTTCAACACAAAGGGAGAAGCGAAGGACGTCAGTCTTTCCTCTTATTCTGAATTCAATACTCTCAAAGCCGTCCTGAACACAAATGAAGAAGAAATCACGCTCAAAGACGGCTCCCTGCATATGCCTGCCTTCTCCATTGCCGTACTGACAGGAGAATAAGCGTGACAGAAACATATCTCTTTGATCTGTACGGGACACTGATTGATATCCATACCGATCAGACCATGCCTTCTTTATGGAAGCGCATGGCAATTCACTACAGCATTTACGGTGCTGACTGGAAGCCTCAGCAGCTGAAAGAGGCATATTACCGCATGTGCGGCCAGGAGGCTGAAAAGCTTCTGGGCAAAACTGTGCAGGAGCCGGAAATTGATCTTCTGACTGTTTTCAGAAGGATGTACGAGGAAGCGCCTGCGCATCACAGAACAGAAAAGCCTGCGGCCATAGATGAAGACTGGCTGTACATGACAGCGAATGTCTTCCGGACCATTTCAAGAAAAAAACTGAAACTGTATCCGGATACGGTTCCGGTGCTGAAGCAGCTGAAAAAAGAGGGAAAGAAGATCTATCTGCTCTCCAATGCCCAGCATGCGTTCACGGTGCCGGAAATGGAAATGACCGGGATTTATGACTTCTTCGACGGCATCTTCATTTCATCCGACTGCGGGATCAAAAAACCGCAGAAGGAGTTCATGGAGAAGCTTCTGGAGACATATCACATTGACAGGCAGTCCGCAGTCATGATCGGCAATGAGATCAGAAGCGATGTTCTGATTGCGCATGCATGCGGCGTCAGCTCGGTTTACCTGAATACATCCGGATTTACGGACAGGGAAATCAGAAAACAGATGAGGGAATATATCGCGGATCCGGGATATAAACCTCTGATCATCAAAGACGGCAGACTGTCACATCTGCTGCACGGAGGAAACAATGCCTGAATGGCTGAAAGACGCAGTATTCTATGAGATTTATCCGCAGTCGTTCAAAGACACCAACGGCGACGGGATCGGCGATCTTAACGGAATCATTGAAAAGCTGGACTATGTGAAAGACCTCGGCGCAAACGCGCTCTGGATCAATCCCTGCTTTGATTCCCCGTTTAAGGACGCCGGCTATGATGTGCGTGACTATAAAAAAGTCGCGCCCCGCTACGGCACCAATGAAGATCTGATCCGGCTGTTTGACACCGCCCATGAAAAGGGAATCAAAGTCCTTCTTGACCTGGTGCCCGGACATACCAGTGATACCCATGAATGGTTCCTGGAATCACAGAAGTTTGAACGGAATGAATATTCAGACAGATATGTCTGGACCTCCAATGCCTTTGAAGGCATCGGCGGCCATCCGTATATTTCCGGCATGACGGAACGCTATGGCGCGTATATGCTGAACTTCTTCGCCTCCCAGCCGGCCCTGAATTACGGCTGGCTGAACCGGACGGAGAAATGGATGTCGGCCGTTGATTCCCCGGAAGCACTTGCCACCAGGGAAGCGATGAAAGACGTCATGCGCTTCTGGCTGGACAGAGGCTGCGACGGATTCCGGGTGGACATGGCGGATTCGCTTGTCAAAAACGATGATGACCATAAATCCGCCACCGCCGCCATCTGGCGCGATGTCAGACGCATGCTGGATGAAAACTATCCGGAAGCGGCTCTTGTCTCGGAATGGTCCAATCCGAAGCAGGCCATCAACAGCGGCGGCTTCCATATGGATTTCTATCTGGACCACTGGCATAACGGCTATAACACTCT
>JAUNJW010000140.1 GCA_030533035.1 Erysipelotrichaceae bacterium | reverse complement strand
GATTCCATGTGATCTATAACGGCACAGAGAAAGCAGGCAAAAAGGAAGAACTGAAACTCTCTGATCTGTACTACAATGAGGGTGAAAAGAGAGAGCCGATGCTGGAGCTGAAAGTGATCCAGCATAACATCAACGGATATGAGGACGGGAAGAACAAATGCCGTCAGCTGTATGAATACCAGTGGTTTACGGAGACATTCCGCAGACTGCAGGAACAGGGATATACAGCAGAAGAGGCAGTTGAAAAGACAATGAATGATATTCCCGCAGATTTCACAATCCGTGAGCTGTTAAGACTCAACAGAGACGAGGTGATCGGTATGTGGCTGTTTGAATATGATGAAAAGAAACACATGGAGATGGAAAGAAGAGATTCCGAGGCACAAAGCAGAAGGCATAGCTGAAGGAAAAGTACAGCTTACAGCAGAACTGATTCAGAGAATAATGGATGACGGAATAACTTTTGAACAAGCCTGCCGGATGATGAAACTGAAACCTGGGGAAATTGAAGGAATCAGACATTATTTTTAAACTGATCCTTGCAGAGGCGGCATTGCCGCTTCTTTTTTTTCTGAACTGAATAATTTTTAAAATTCACATGAAGTTCAGATTTCATTCATTTCCCGCACAAATGGCAAAAGTATTCTTGAAACCGTAAAGAAAAGGAGGAACACAGGATGGCAGACAGTAAAACGATCGATGTCTTCCAGAGAGTTGAAGACAAATACCGGATCAGCCGCCGTGAGGCACGGGAAATCCTGAATGAGATGAAAGGATATATCAAAAAGGACCAGTACTTTCAGTACACGGTCCACAACATCTACTATGACTCACCGGATTCACAGATGATCATCTCCTCCCTGAATTCCGACCGCTTCAAGGAAAAGCTCCGCCTGCGCTGCTATGAGCAGCCGGATGATGACACCCTGTGCTTTCTGGAAACCAAAAAGAAGTTCGGCGATATCGTATACAAAAAAAGAATCGCGCTGAATCATAAGGAAGCAATGGCATATCTCAATGAAGGAATCATGCACCATGTGGATAACAACACGGCGGATGAGATCGACTATCTGATCAATTATTACAGCTGTGTTCCCAAAACGCTGATCCTGTATGACAGAACATGTTTCTCGGCCGTCAATGAGGCGGACGTCAGGGTCACGTTTGACGCCAATATCCGCTACCGCAATGATGACATCAATCTTACGGAAAGAGGCGATGAAAAACTGCTGGCCGGCAATGACGTGATCATGGAGATCAAAGCCATGAACCGCTATCCGATGTGGCTGGTGAGAATACTTTCCGAAAGAAAACTATACAAACATTCCTTCTCGAAGTACGGAATGATTTACAGAAACAACAGTAAAGACATGACAGTCACAGGCACCCCGGTGCCTTACGGCATGATGAATGAAAAGGAGAACCGAGTATGTTCAGTTCAGTTTTAACCGGAACAACTTCCGGATTGTCAGTGACAGCTGTCGCCATCTGCGCGGCTGCTTCCCTTGTATCAGGCCTGATCCTTTCCCTGGCCTACAGAAAATGTGAAAACGCGACCAGAAGCTTCCTGCTTACGATCGCGCTGCTGCCCCTGATCGTACAGATTGTAATCCTCATGGTCAACGGCAACCTCGGCGTCGGCGTCGCAGTCGCCGGATCCTTCTCGCTGGTAAGATTCAGATCGCTGCCCGGCAAGGCAAGCGATATCCTGATTATCTTCGCTTCGATGTGCCTCGGTCTTGCGACCGGCATGGGCTATGCCGTCCTGGCAGTCACAGCCGCCGTCATCTTCGGCCTGCTCTATGGACTTCTGTCCCTGACGCCGGTTCTGGATACCGATTCTTCCTACCGGAATCTCAGGATTACAGTGCCGGAAGATCTTGACTACATTGAGGTCTTTGATGAAATCTTCGCCAAATATACAAAGAAGGCGGAGGAACAGGCAGTCAGAACGATCAACCTCGGCACGATGTATCAGGTGACATATGATATTCACCTCAAAGACGCTTCAAAGGAAAAAGAGATGATCGACGCGATCCGCGTGCGCAACGGCAATCTGCCGGTTATCGCTTCAAGAGCCGCCACAGTCGCCGCTGAACTGTAAAAAAACATGGAATCCGCGGGTTCCGTTGATATACAAATATTGGCAGAAGGCATGTCTGAATGATATGCCTTTTGTGTTTTAAGGAAGAATGCAGATTTCTCTGATGAAGTGTAAATGAGCGCAGCGGCGCCGGTATGTGGTACCATCTTTAATATGATCATTTTATATATTGGTATTATCGCGACGGTACTCCTTGTCCTCTTCGGGATATCGTACAGCCTGCTTGGCTACAACATGCGCTTTCAGGACTGGATTATCCAGCATATTTCCGCGAAAGCCATGAAAGAGAATATGAAAGAAGAGAACGCCATCAGGGGAAAGCGTGTCTGGGTGCCCCACCGGGGCAGGGACACCAGGGTCAATGTCTACAGGCCGCAGACGGATGAAATCCTGCCGGCTGTCTTCTTTGCCCACGGTTCCGATTTCACGGACGGCGACGCGGATGAATGGGATGATTTCTGCCTCAGTATGTCGGAAGAACTGAACTGCGTGCTGTTTTCCGTCAGCTACACCAAGATCGGCGTCCATGTGTCGACATATCCGCAGACGGAAATCGTAGAAAGTGTCAGATGGTTCCGCCAGCACAGCGCGGAGTACGGTTTTGATAAAAACAATTTCCTGATGATGGGAATCGAGGCCGGCGCCTATCTTTCCCTGATCGCGGCGCTGCACCTGATCCAGGGCGGGATCATTCCCAGAGGCTATATCTTTGTCAATCCGTTTATTGACTACACCGCGGTCAGCTTCGCCCTGGCGGGTATGCATCCGGATCCCGGCGCGCTGGTCCTGACGGGCGAGGAAAAGCGGAAGGGCAGATGGGATGAATATCTCGACGCCCTGGCTGACGCCGGCAATACCATGCGTGTATACAGACGGCCCGGACAGCCCTGGGATCTGCTGTGGAAAATGGAAGGCCTGAGCGAACAAGAAAAGGAAGACAGGCAGCGGCTGGTTCTCTGGATCCATGAGAGGTATAACGATTTTCTTGGAATCAGAAACTGAAAATAATGCTACGATTGACGCAGGGAAAAAACAGTTATGACAGACAAATATACAAAATGGTGCGCCTGCTGGGGCAACGCCACCTCGATCATCAACCAGACTGAATGCACTTACGCGAAAAACATGACCTACCGCTATCCGCTGAAGATGGTCTTTGACGGCAGCCGGCTCAGGATCCGCTTCTCCAATATTGCCGGCACGGAGCCGGTCCGCTTCACCGCCTCCTGTGCCAAAAGCGATGAAAACGCGGTCATCGATGCCGCCAGCCTTGTCCGCATGACACTTGCCGGCAGTGAAACATTTGTCATTGAGCCGGGGGAGGAAGTGACTTCGGATGAGTTTGCCTTTGACGTCAGGGCCGGCGGATTTATTTCCGTCTCCATCCATATCAGCGAATGTACGCAGATGAATTAGGCGGTGCTGGTCACCGGCCCGCTTTCAAAGGGATATTATTCCTACGGCAGCTTTGAATATGAGGAGAAACTGCCGCTGGATGAAACCAGGAAAACCAACTGGTTCTTCTTCCTCAATACAGTCGATGTGCTGACCGAAGAAAAGAACCATGCCCTGATCTGCTTCGGCGATTCGATCACGGCCCAGGACTGGCCGGATTATCTGATCATGCGGGCCTGGGACCAGGGATTCCATGACGTCGCCATCATCCGCCGGGCGATCAGCGGCACCAGGATTCTGCGGGAGTATTCCTGCAAAACCTACGCCGCCTACGGGATTAAGGGCGAAACCCGGTTCCCGCTGGAAATGAACACCGCCGGGGCGGATACAGTCCTGATCCAGCACGGCATCAATGACATTATCCATCCGGTCGGCCTGGAGGTTAACCCGTGGCGGCCGATGAGCGATCTGCCCACTGCCGAGGAGATGGCGGAAGGCTTTACCAGGTTCTACATTGAAAAGGCCAGGGAACTGGGCCTTAAGGTCTGGGGCGGAACACTGATTCCGATCGAAGGCTGGCGGACCTATGAAGGATTCCGCGAGGTCCTCAAGAATGAGTTCAACGAATGGCTGCGGACAACAGAGCTGCTGGACGGCTGCGTTGATTTTGACAAAGCGGTCAGGGACCCGTCCCGTCCGTATTCTTTCCTGCCGCCGTTTGATTCCGGCGACCACCTGCATCCGTCCGCCCTCGGCTACAAGGCCATGGCGATGGCGGTCGATGAAGAACTGCTGAAGTAATACCCGTAAATGAACAGGGGAGGGAATTTATGAGCATGCGCGGCCCGGGCGGCAGAAACCAGTTCCTCACGGATGAGGAGAAAAAGAACGCCCCCAAAGTCACCAAAGAGCTTCTGGCCAGAATCTTTTCCTATCTGGCGCCTTACTGGAAACAGATGGCGGTTGTATTGCTGGCGATCATCGTTTCCTCGATTCTTTCCATCCTGCCGTCTGTGCTGACCGGAAAGATCATCGACGAGGGACTGCTGGGAAGGGATCTGAACCGGCTGATCTTCCTGATTGTGCTTTCGCTGGCGGTGACGCTGGGCTCCAACCTGATCGGCGTCCTGGAGAGCTACATGAACACCTGGATTGCCCAGCATATCACCTATGACATGCGCAACCAGATGTATCAGCACCTGCAGAAGATGAGCCAGTCCTTTTTCACTTCCAACAACCAGGGCGACATCATCACCCGCATGACTTCGGATATTTCCGGCGTCCAGCAGATCATCACCAGCACGTTCACAAGCATTCTTTCCAACGCGATCACTCTGATTGTCGCGCTGGTGGCGATGTTCCAGAAAAACTGGGTGCTTGCCATCACCGGCATCATCATTGTCCCGCTGTTCACACTGCCGACCCGCAAAGCCGGCAAGACCAGATGGACACTGACCCAGGAATCGCAGGCGGTCAACGACCAGATCAACGGCATTCTCAACGAAACACTTTCCGTTTCAGGACAGCTGCTGGTCAAAGTCTTCGGCATGGAGAAGTTTGAATACCGCAAATACAGGCGCGCCAACGAGAAGATGATCAAACTGAACATCCGCGAGTCGATGGCCGGCCGCTGGTTCCGGGTTGTGATCAGCACCGTTTCCTCGGTCGGACCGATGCTGCTGTATCTTGTCGGCGGCATCCTGATGATCAGATATGACGCGGACCTGACCGTCGGCGACATCACGGTTCTTGTCACGCTGCTGGGCAGAATGTACGGCCCGGTCAATTCACTCCTGAATATCCAGGTGGAATGGATCCGCTCCATGGCAATGTTCACAAGAATCTTCGGCTACTATGACATGCCGGTCGAAATCGAAAACGCGCCGGACGCCGTCACGCCGGAAGAAGCCCATGGCAACATCGAGTTCAAGAATGTATATTTCCGGTACAATCCTGAAAGAATGATCCTTAAGGACGTCAGCTTCAGACTTGAAAGCGGCCATTCCATTGCGATCGTCGGACCTTCCGGCTCCGGCAAGTCCACGATGATCAACCTGATCCCGCGTCTGTATGACGTGACGGAAGGCAGCGTTGAGTTCGACGGCATCGACGTCAGGAAACTCGACCTTGAGTTCCTCAGAAAGAATGTCGGCATCGTCACCCAGGACACTTATCTGTTCAACGGCACGATCCGCGACAACCTGCTGTACGCCAATGTCCATGCCAGCGTCGCGGACATGGCGGTGGCATGCAGAACGGCCACTATCCCTGACTCCTTCATGAAGCGGGGGCCGGGCTC
>JAUNJW010000371.1 GCA_030533035.1 Erysipelotrichaceae bacterium | reverse complement strand
CCATCGCCTGGGGCAGGATCTTCCCTAACGGCAATGAGGAAGAACCCAATGAAGCGGGTCTTGCCTTCTACGAAGACATGTTCCGCTGCATGCGTGAGCTGGACATGGAGCCGGTCATCACCCTTTCCCATTATGAGACACCTCTGTATCTGGTCACCGAGTACGGCGGCTGGTCCAACCCGAAGCTGATTGAATTCTGGAAGAGATATGTCTCCACTGTCTTTGCAAGATACAAAGGACTGGTAAAACTGTGGCTGACATTCAATGAAGTCAACAACATGCTGAGAGTGCCTCTTGTCGCCGGCGGCATCCTGACAGTGAACAACCCGGCGGATCCTTCCGATCCGATCGGCTCCACAACAAAGCAGGATATCTGGGACGGCTATCATAACATTCTGGTTGCCAACGCATGGACAGTGAAACTCGGCCATGAAATCGATCCGGACTGCCAGGTCGGCTGCATGTTGACATCTTCATCCGTCGCCTGCTATCCGTATACCTGCGATCCGAAAAATGTCCTCGGCGCCCTTGAATCACAGAGAATGGCAAACTTCTATTTCGGCGATCCGTTCTGCCTGGGCATTGTGCCGACATACCTGAAGAAAGTCTGGAAGAAGGATGGCGTCACAGTGAATTTCACCGATGAAGAACTGGCTCTGATCAAAGAATATACCGTCGACTTCTTCTCCTTCTCCTATTACCGTTCCAGTGTCTATGATCTGGACTATGCCATGAAGACCGACACCGGCGGACTTGTCGGCAAGGAAAATCCTTATCTCAAGGACAAGGCACCCAAACCATGGGGCTGGCCGGTTGATCCGGAAGGCATCCGCTATACGCTGAATGTGCTCTATGACAGATATCATCTGCCGCTGTACATCGTTGAAAACGGCGTCGGCCTGGATGAGAACCTGGATGAAAACGGGACCATCGAGGATGACTTCCGTATCCACTACATCAAAGAACATATCAAGAATGTCAATCTCGCCATTGAAGACGGCGTTGACTGCCGCGGCTACCTGTACTGGGGTCCGATCGACGTCGTTTCCGCCGGCACAGGTGAAATGAAAAAGCGCTACGGCTTTGTCTATGTCGACAGATTCAACGACGGCCACGGCACTCTGGAAAGAGCGAAGAAAAAGTCCTACGAATGGTATAAGGAACTCTGCGAGTCCAACGGTGAATCCGCTCTGAAAGAAGACGAGTAATCTTCATGGAAGATCTCATCGTGGAAGCGCTGATTGAGATCCCTCTCAATTCCAGAAATAAATACGAAGTCGATCATGAAACCGGCCGGATCAGGCTGGACCGTGTTCTCTATTCAGCCATGATCTATCCGACTGAATACGGCATCATTGAAAACACCCTGGCGCCGGATGGCGACCCGCTGGATATCCTTGTCATATGCAAGGATCCCACTTTCCCGGGCTGCCTTGTTCCGGCCAGAGTACTGGGCTATCTGGAAATGATTGACAACGGCGCAATTGACTACAAGCTCATCTCGGTTGTCGACTGCGATCCCCGCTATGACAACGTCCGTGAGCTCAGTGACCTGCCTGCCTTTGAACTGGATGAAATCCGCAATTTCTTTGAGAACTACAAGGTTCTTCAGGGAATTGAAGTGAAAACCGGCCCGTATCACCACCGGCAGAAAGCAGCGGAAATCATCGCTGAATGCAGGGAGAATTATCTGAAATCGAAGCAGTGAGAAAAAATTCCGGCAGAGGTTAACCCCGCCGGATTTTTAAGTATCCTTGTGAGTGATTATTCGTAATGGGCAGCGACATCCTTCAGGAAGTCGATGATTGTCAGATGCTGGGGGCAGACTGCCTCGCACTGGCCGCACTGGATACATTCGGATGCCTTGCCGAATTT
>JAUNJW010000013.1:13241-16539 GCA_030533035.1 Erysipelotrichaceae bacterium | reverse complement strand
GTCAGTACTGTTTGTACTCTGCAAATAAAGCTCCCTGTAACAGGAGCTTCTTGATTTTGCGGATTATTTCGTAAGTCTTCGTATTCAGTATCCTTCAGGAGATTTATCAGGAAGTGTTTTCTGCAATTATGATTTCGTATTCCCGTTGAAGATGATCAGAAATGCTCAGATAGAAGACTGTATTATCACAGACATGCAGATATGCTCGTCATGTCAGCTGATTCTGCGGAAAAGAAAAGTCTGCAGATATGACAGGTCATTCATCTGCAGACATCTTCTTAAGTGGATTAGGCTGCGCAAGGCGGCTTTTATGTATCTGTAAATTAACGATGAACGTATTTGATGACTTCGCCGCTCCAGCTCTTTTCGAGGATTTCCTTCATGTCAGCGACCATCGGGACTCTCGGGTTGGCCGGGGAGCACTGGTCTTCATAGGCCAGGTATGCCAGCTTTTCAGTGGCGGACATCCAGTCAGACTCCTTGAGGTAAGGCAGGCTGGAGAAACTCATTGTGATATCGCAGTCTGTGCCGAGCTGCCATACAGCCTGGGCGAAGGCTTCGACGCCCTGCTCGAGGCTGGTGACCTCAAGGCCGATTGCCTTGGCCAGTTCGCAGTATCTCAGATCAGCGTTGTAGTACTTGTACTTCGGCCATAAGCCCGGTTTCTCCGGCTTGGTGCCGTTGTAGCGGATGGTGTAAGGCAGCAGGATCGCGTTGGCCAGGCCGTGGGGCACATGGAATTCAGCGCCGATCTTGTGGGCCATGGAGTGGTTCATGCCGAGGAACGCATTGGCGAATGCCATGCCGGCGATGCAGGATGCGTTGTGCATCTTCTCCCTGGCTTCCGGATCGTTCTTGCCGTTGTGGACGGCTCTGGGCAGGTATTCGAAGACCATCTGGACAGCCTTGAGGGCGAGGGCGTCTGTGTAGTCGGAAGCCAGGACGGAAACATAGGCTTCCACCGCGTGGGTCAGGACGTCCATGCCGGTGTTGGCGGTGATCGCAGCCGGCAGAGTCATTGTCAGGGCCGGGTCGATGATCGCTACAGTCGGCGTCAGGGAGTAGTCGGTCAGCGGATACTTGATATGGGTTTCCTTGTCGGTGATGACGGCAAACGGAGTGACTTCGGAGCCGGTGCCGGATGTGGTCGGGATACATACCAGGCTTGCCTTCTTGCCGAGTTCAGGATATCTGAAGGCGCGCTTGCGGATGTCCATGAACTTCTGCTTGAGGTCGTCGAAGTTGACTTCCGGGTGCTCATAGTACAGCCACATTCCCTTGGCCGCGTCCATGGCGGAACCGCCGCCGAGGGCGATGATTGTGTCAGGCTTGAAGGATTCCATCAGCGAGAGACCCTTCTTGACTGTCTGGATGGAAGGATCCGGCTCAACGTCGCAGAACAGTTCATAGGTGACCTTGTTCTGTCTGAGGGCGAGCTGGTCGGTGACCTTCTGGACATAGCCGAGCTGGACCATGGACTGGTCAGTAACGATGAATACCTTCTCCATTTCACGCATGTCATGGAGGTATTCAATGGAGTTCTTTTCGATATAGATCTTGGAAGGGATCTTGAACCACTGCATATTATTCCTCCTCTGTCCGACTTTCTTGATGTTCAGCAGGTTGACTGTGCTGATGTTGTCGGCAACACTGTTATGTCCGTAAGATCCGCAGCCGAGTGTCAGCGAAGGGATGAAGGAGTTGTAGATGTTGCCGATGCCGCCGAAGGTGGAAGGGGAGTTCCAGATAATACGGCAGGCCTTGATCCTTCTGCCGAATTCCCTGACGAGTTCTTCGTTCTGGGTATGGATGGCAGCGGAATGGCCGGTGCCGTTGAACATGACCATCTGCTCGGACTTGTTCAGGCCGTCTTCCACGCTTTCCGCCTTCAACATGGCAAGGACAGGGGAGAGCTTTTCTCTTGTCAGCGGTTCATTGGGGCCGACTTCCTTACATTCGGCGATGATGATGGAGCACTTGGGATCCACTTCAAAGCCGGCCTGTTGGGCAATCCAGTACGCGCTCTTGCCGGCGACCGCGCCGTTGAGCTTGGCGGACTGGGCTTCCGGCGTATAGGCGGCAGCGCCGAACATGAACTTTTCAAGGAGTTCTTTTTCTTTCTTTGTCACATAGTGGACGTTGTAATGCCTGAATTCGTTCTTGACATCGTCATAGATCTCGCGGTCAACGATGACAGCCTGCTCGGATGCGCAGACCATGCCGTAGTCGAAGGACTTGGACATCGCGACGTCACTGACAGCCTGCTGAATGTCAGCGGTTGTTTCAATATAGGCGGGAACGTTGCCGGCGCCGACGCCGAGGGCGGGTTTGCCGCAGGAGTAGGCAGCCCTGACCATGGCATTGCCGCCGGTGGCCAGAATTGTGGAAACACCCGGGTGGTTCATCAGGGCGCTGGTGGCTTCCATGCTGGGAGTGTCAATCCACTGGATGCAGTTGGCGGGAGCACCGGCCATGATGGCTGCTTCATAGACAACTTTCGCGGCAGCCGCGGAGCTGTTCTGGGCATTGGGGTGGAATGCGAAAATGATCGGGTTTCTGGTCTTGAGGCAGATCAGGGATTTGAAGATCGCTGTTGACGTCGGATTGGTGACCGGGGTGATGCCGGCGATGACGCCGACCGGCTCAGCGACATACTTGAGGCCCTTGACCGGGTCTTCGTCGATGATGCCGACTGTCTTCTGGTTGCGCATATGGTTGACAACATATTCGCAGGCAAACAGGTTCTTTGTGGCTTTGTCCTCAAAGACGCCTCTGCCGGTTTCCTCAATTGCCAGCTTGGCGAGCTCGCCATGTCTGTCAAGAGCGGCGACGGAGCACTTGGCGACGATATAATCGATCTGTTCCTGGTCGAAGGATGCGAAGTCTTCAAGGGCTCTGAGCGCCTTGGCGACTTTTTCATTGACTTCGGCCTGGGCCGGGGAAAGTTCAGGTTTCTCGGGTTCAGGTGCAGTTGTTTTCTTTTTTCTTTCAGCCATACATTCCTCCATGTGAAAGATTTCACGTATTTAGTAAAGCATAATTCAGAATCCCTTTCAACCATTTTGACAAAAAAATCACAAGTAAGCGTTTGCAAAGGAAAAAATGTCAAAAAGGAGAAGGGGAAGACGAAAAAAGATGGTTTTTCACCATCCTCCGTAGCCGAACCGTTTTTCACCCTGGACAACCGCGGTCTGCTTGACAGAGATGTTGTCAACGCGGATAAAACGGTCGCCTTTTTCAATTTCATCCAGGAATTTTGTGATATTTTCATCCTCACCCTGGACATAGATTTCAACCA
>JAUNJW010000013.1:0-13231 GCA_030533035.1 Erysipelotrichaceae bacterium | reverse complement strand
GTTCCGTTGGGCAGGTTTTTGACAGAACCGGTCAGTCCGTAACGGTTGGCCCGGACCATGCAAAAACCGCGGAATCCTACTCCCTGGACACGGCCTTCTACAAATACATGGTATCTTCTGATCATTTTCGCTTACCTCTGTCTCAATTATACAGGAAATCGGGCAAACCTTATCTGAACATTTGGCTGTTTGTCCGGAAACGAAAATGATTGTTGCCGTTACTGTCATTGCATTCCCGTTTGATGGGACTATAATACTCTTCGTGTCTGCAGATGCGTTCCTGAAAGAACAAAACTGCAGATCATCCAAATGAAAGAAGAGGGCACATCTATGAGCGGTGAATATCCTTATTCCAGCGAAGGCTTTTTCGGATTCGGCGAACCGGGAATCTTCAGAGCATACGGACTGATGCATCTCATTCCTGTTCTGATCTTCTTCGCGGCTGTTGTCTTTATCAGCAGAAGACGCGAACAGATCAGAAACTGGAAGCACGAAACATCCTTCCGTTACGGACTTTCATTCTTTATGTTCGTGATTGAATTCAGCTATTTTATCTGGCTGCTTTATGTCGGCGACACTTCCGGACAGTATCTGATGATGTCCAAGCTGCCGCTGCATCTGTGCGACCTGGGAATGATCTGCTGCATGTACACGGTCATCACAAAAAACCAGGTCCTGTTCGGCTTTAATTTCTTTGTGACGCTGTTCGGGGCTTCCCTGGCATGCATCATCCCGCAGACGGTCTTGAGCGACGTGAGCCCGGCCTATTTCCGCTACTACCAGTTCTGGTTTGAGCATCTGGTGCCGATCTTCGGCACTGTCTACATGATGGTCATCCATGACATGAGGCCGAGATACAGGGATCTCTGGATCACATCCGCGTTCCTGATTTCACTCCTGTATCCGTCCATCCGGCTCAACGAGGCATTCCCCGGCTCGGATTATCTGTTCCTGAAGCTGGATACATCCCTGTTTCCGGCTGACCAGTACATCAGGGCAGCTGTCTACACGGTGGCGATTATCGGAATTTTCCATCTGATGTATCTGCTCTGCCGGCTTGTGACCAGGCAGGAAACTGCCGTCAGCACCGAAACGGTCATCTGCTAAGTTCCCGCAGCACGGGAACTTTTTTAATCTTAAACAAAATACGCGGATATCTATTGACCGCCGGTCAAAAATGAGTAAAGTAGTGACTGTAAGGAGGTTTCAGACATGGAACTTGAAAACAAGATTACGAAGAAATATCCGCGCAATGACCAGAGCGCGCAGAATGCGGCTTACGCACTGGCGGAATTCCTTGATGTCAAAAAAGACATGATCACCCAGACGATGCGGGTCAGAAACGGCTACCTGATTCAGTGCCGCGGCGACGCTGCAGCGGAATGGACAAAATATCTCGGCATGGACGCCGCCCTGTGTGTTGAATTCATCCAGAACGATGACATGCTGGAAGTAACCGTCGGCTTTGAAAGATGGATGGAAAAGCTGGGAATCGCGGCAGCCGGGGCTGTCTTCTTCCACCCGCTGATCCTGACCGCCGGCATCGGCGCCCTGCGCAGCGCGTCCTTAACCCAGGATATCTTCACATTCATTGAAGAATTCCTCGGCGCGGCGCCTGTGGCGGAAGAACCGGAATTCACAAGAACCGCTCCTGCTCAGGCAAAGCGGATCTGCCCGTTCTGCGGAACCGAAAACAGGGAAGACGCCGTCTTCTGCAAGGCCTGCGGCTCCAAGCTTGAAAAAGAAGAAAAGCACTGCCCGTCCTGCGGCGCGCTGCTTGATGGCGATGAAGCCTTCTGCCCGGCCTGCGGCACAAAATTAGACTGACATACGGAAAGAGCTGCGGCTCTTTCTTTTTTTGGATCAGGCGGGTATAATCACTGTCTGAGTGAGGCATTAAGATGATTCATGTACTGCTGAGTGTTTCCAATTTTGACGCGCCATGGGCCTATGGCTCCATGGAAAATATCCTTTCTTCCGATATGAAGGTATGCATCCTGCCGCTTTCCTACAGCGAAGGGTGGATCACCGACGGCGAAGAGTGGAAGGAAAGCTACGGGAAAGGAACCGACGGCTATGAGGAGCTTGTCAGGCCTTTCCGTTCGTTCGGCATCAAAGATCCGCAGATCTCCTGGGTCAATTATTACGAGGATGATGAAGCCAGCGCGTCCCGCAAGATCCGTGAGGCGGATGTGCTGTTTTTCACCGGCGGCTATCCGGACTGGATGCTGCAGAGGCTCTATGATCTCGGCATCACCGAGGAGGTCAGAAACTTCGACGGCGTCATGATGGGCACCAGCGCCGGCGCGATGATCCAGCTTGATACATTCCACCTGACCCCGGAAGAGGATTATGAGTATCAGTATTACGAAGGACTCGCGCTGCTCGGCGGCTTTGACATTGAGGTTCATTACGAAGAGGACCTGCGCCATATCGAGGCGATCATCCGCACCCTGGAGGACACCGGCAATCCGGTGATCGTTATGCCCAATGAAGGCGGCGCCATCATCGGTGACAATATGTTTGAACTGCTCGGCGGAGCGTTTGTACTGGAGACAAATGACCTTGACGAACTCTATCAGGCCTATGATACGCTGCGCACCTACGGCTTTGAATACTGAGTATTCCGCCGGTAAAACAGGCAGAAAGGCATTATAATAGAACTCAGGAGATTCCTGCATGAGCGGACATATTCACGAAGAAGAACAGATCCATGACCACAGTCATGAAGACGGACATGAACACAGCCATGTCCACCATAACCATTCCCATACCCATGATCCGGAAGAGATCAGAAAAATCGTCAACCAGCTCTCACGGGCTGCCGGCCATCTCAACTCGGTCAAAAAGATGGTGGAAAACGGGACCGACTGCGCGGATGTGCTGATCCAGCTGGCGGCGGTCAAGGGCGAGCTCAACACCATCGGCAAGGCCCTTCTCAAGGAGCACATCGGCCACTGCATCGTCGAAGCGGTGGCGGAAGGGGACACTGAGTCGGTTGAAAAGATGAACCGGGCGATTGACCGTTTCATGAAATAAGATCAGAACAGGGCATATCCATATGAAAACGGATATGCTTTTTCTTTGGAAAAGAGGAAAGGATTTCCGGTTGAAAATTCAGCGGTTTACACTATAATCAATAGGGTAAAGCGTTTAAGAAGAGACCAGTACCCGTGAAAAGCAGGTCATAAGAGAGGGATCCGCAGGCTGAAAGGATCCTGACCAGAGCACATGGCGAATTCACTCTTCCAGTGAGGCCAATCCCCTCCGGCAGCCCCCGTTACGGGCAGAATCAAGGTGCGCGCCGTTTTATGGCGCGAATCAGGATGGTACCGCGTGTCATGCGTTCCTGTGTCATGGAACGCTTTTTTATTGGAGGAAAGAAATGGACAAGATCACAGATGTACAAAGCGAAGCGCTGGCTGCTGTCGAAGCCGCTGTGAACCTGGATGAGCTGCAGCAGGTACGCATCAAGTATCTCGGCAAGAAGGGCGCGATCCAGGCCCTGATGAGCGAAATGAAGTCGCTGCCCAGGGAAGAAAAGCCGGCATTCGGCCAGAAGGTCAATGTCTGCAAGCAGACAGTCACGGAAGCTGTTGAAGCCGCCGCCGCGAAACTCGAGGCAAAGGCTCTGGAAGAGCAGCTGATCAACGACCGCCTCGATATCACACTTCCCGGCGTCAGAAGAGAAACCGGCACAATCCACCCGCTGCACATGATCCAGCAGGAGATTGAGGACCTCTTTGTCGGCATGGGCTACAAGATTGCCGAAGGACCCGAAGTGGAAGAGGATTACTACAACTTTGAGCTTGCCAACATCCCGAAGGATCATCCGGCAAGAGAAATGCAGGACACTTTCTATATCGATCCCAACACACTGTTGAGAACCCATACAACCGCGATGCAGATGAGAGAACTGGAAAAGGCGAAGGGAAAGACCCCGATCAAGCTCATCTGCCCGGGCAAGGTTTACAGACGCGACGATGATGACGCCACCCACTCCCACCAGTTCACCCAGTGCGAAGGCCTGGTTGTCGGTGAGCACATCACCCTGGCCGACCTCAAGGGCACCCTTGAGTTCATGGCCAACAGAATGTTCGGCGAAGGCAGACAGATCCGCTTCCGTCCGTCCTATTTCCCGTTTACAGAACCGTCCGTTGAAGTCGACGTTTCCTGTCCTTTCTGCAACGGCAAGGGTTGCAATGTGTGCAAGGGCTCCGGCTGGATTGAGATCCTCGGCGCCGGCATGGTTCACCCGCATGTTCTGGAAATGAACGGCTTTGACTCTGAAAAGTGCACCGGCTTCGCGTTCGGCGTCGGTCTTGAAAGAGTCGCGATGCTGAAATACGGCATTGACGACATCCGCAATTTCTATACAAACGATCAGCGTTTCCTGAAGACGTTCGACCGTTTTGACTGATAAGGAGGGCAGTAAAAAATGAAGTTAAGTTACAAGTGGCTGAGCGAATATGTGGACCTCAGCGGAATCACACCCTCTGAACTGGCAGACAGAATGACAACTGCCGGCCTTGAAGTCGAAGGCATCGAGCCGATGGCCCAGGGCACACATCTCGTCATCGGCGAAGTTCTTTCTTCCGAAGACGTCGAAGGCACACACCTGCATATCACCCAGACAAGAATCGGCGACGGACCGGATGATGTCCTGCAGATCGTCTGCGGCGCTCCCAACTGCCGGGCCGGCCTCAAGGTCATCGTTGCCCTTGACGGGGCGGAACTGCCTGACGGCACAATCCATGTCAGACCTCTGCGCGGCATTGACTCCAACGGCATGCTCTGCGCGCTCTATGAGCTCGGCGTGGATAAGAAGTACCTGACGGAATACCAGTGCAGCGGCATTGAGGAACTGCCGGCGGACGCGCCGGTCGGCGAAACTGATGTCCTCGGCTATCTGGGCTATGACGACACCGTTCTCGACGTCTCCCTGACTCCCAACAGGGCTGACTGCTCCTCCATGTGGAACATGGCGAAGGAAGTCGGCGCGATCCTGCACCGGGAAGTGAAATGGCCTGACTATGCCGGCAAAGCCGACATCGGCGAAGAGGGCACATTCAGGGTTTCCTCCACAACTGAAAAATGCCCGGCGTTCACCGGCAAGGTCGTCGGTCATGTCAAGGTCGGACCTTCCCCGAAGTGGATGGTCAATTATCTGCACGCCGCCGGCATGAATTCCATCAACAACGTCGTTGATATCTCCAACTTCGTTATGCTGGAAACAGGCCAGCCCCTGCATTACTACAACCTGGCCAAGCTGCCGGCCCGTGAAATCACGGTTGTCGATGACATCGAAATGAAGATGACTGCGCTCGATGGCGTTGAGTTCGAAATCCAGAAGGGCGACCTGGTCATCACCACAGGCGGCCAGCCGACAGGCATCGCCGGCATCATGGGCGGTGAGGAATCCATGATCGATGAATCCACTGATTCCATCTTCATCGAAGCCGCGAACTTCGACGCTGCCAGTGTCAGACGTTCTTCCATCCGTCTCAACCTGATCACCGAAGCGGCCCAGAGATTCTCCAAGGGCCTTGAACCGCTCTCCATGATGAAGGCGGTTGACCGTTCCGTCCAGCTGCTGAGCGAATACGCGGACGCTTCCGGTTTTGAAAAGACAGTATTCTATGGCAGCCAGACATATGAGCCGAGAAAAGTCAGGGAAACACTGACGCACTGCAACGACCTGCTCGGCACAGAGTTCACCATGGACCAGGTCAGGGAAGTTCTTGAATGGCTTGATTTCCAGCCTGAAATCAGCGGCGATGAAATCATCTGCACCATTCCTTCCTACAGAACCGATATCGAAAGACCGGCGGACATCGATGAGGAAATCATCCGCCTGATCGGCTTTGACAGCCTGAAGAGCACTCTTCCGTTCATGGAAGCCACCGTCGGCAGACTGACTCCGGCCCAGAGAATCCGCAGGACAATCACGGAACTGATGACCGGCGCTTCCCTCAACGAAATCATCACTTACACCCTGGTATCCCAGGATTATATCGACAACGCGTTTGATCCGGCCGGCGAAGCGATTGCCCTGGCAATGCCGATGAGCGACGCCAAGAAGTATATCCGCAATTCCCTGATCAACAGCGTTCTCGAATGCGTCCAGTACAACAACGCCCACGCGACCGGCGCCTGCTCCTTCTTCGAGATCTCAAAGGTCTACGGCCAGGGAACGGAAGAGGAAAGACTTGCCATCGTCTTCGACGGAAATATCCAGGAGGACAAGCTCCACAGGATTGAGGAGCCGGGTGACTTCTATGCCATGAAGGGCCTGATTCTCTCGCTGCTCAGGAAGCTCGGCTTCACCGGCGGCAGAATCATGATCAGGGAAAACACAAAGGATACTGTTCACTTCCATCCGTACCGCAGCGCGGAACTCTGGATGGACAGAAAGTTCCTCGGCGTCTTCGGCGACATCCATCCCGCTTACGCGAAGAAGTTCGATCTGAAGAAGCCTGTTTATGCGGAAATCAAGCTTGACCAGCTCTTCGAAACAAGGGGCACAAGAATGAAGTTCGTGCCGCTTGACCGCTACCCGGCCGTGTCCAGAGACATCGCTGTTGTCACCGAAACATCCACAAGCGCCAAACAGCTGATGGACACCATCTCCAAGGCCGGATCCAGACTGATCCGCAATGTCGAGATCTTCGACGTCTACGAAGGCGAGCATGTCGAGGCCGGCAAGAAGTCCGTCGCCCTGCGCATCACATACCAGGCGGCAGACCATACTCTTAAGGAAGATGAAATCGCAAAGATTCACACCGCTATTCTCGACGCCCTCAAGAACAAGCTCAAGGCTGAACTGAGAGCTTAAAAACGAATCATGACAGAAAGCAGAGCGATCTGCTTTTTGTTTTTGCCCGCAGTAAAAAAACGGGAAAGAAACTTCATCTTTCCCGCTCATACTGCGTTATTGTTTCTTATTTCTTCTGTATGTGTTCACCAGCCAGTTCATGTCTTTCTTTGTGAGATACATGAACACAAGGGCAATCATGGAAACCGACGTGGTCAGGTGTCTTAACGGTGTGTCTTCAAACAGGACAAGATAATCACCTGCTTCGGGATAAATCAGCTGCAGGAGGCCCTGATCTGATTTGCGGACATAGGTCTGCTGCATCGTACTGTCGGTTTTGTAGATCGTCCAGCCCTTATACCATGTCAGGGGCAGGATCAGATCTGAAGATGGCTTTTCCTCAACAGTGAACGACATGTACTGATATGTTCTTCGGTAAGGAATTCCGGTTTCATTTCCTTCCTCATCCAGGATTTCCCTGCTCTGGATCCGGTAATCCGGATGCGGCCAGGGCAGGTAGTCGCCGGCGGCCAGCTCCACCCGGGCATAATCGGCGGAGTAGCAGGGATCGCACAGTTTTCCATCCAGGACGTCCTGCCATGTCTGCCGGTCGGAAAGGCCGAAGGTTCTCTTTGTGACGGGATATACATGCCATACACATTCCGCAGCCAGCAGGGCGGTCAGAATGTATACGGGGATTCTGGAGCGCAGCAGGTCAGCGGCGGCTATGCCGGCAGGGATGCTTAATAACAGGATGCCGATGGTATTCAGACGCCAGGGGAACTGCAGAATCCGCAGCGGCGCCAGATAATCCCAGGGCACCAAAGAGGAGGGCAGCAGGATCATCACGTAACCGGTGATCAGGCAGGCCATTACGAAGCTGTCCTTCTTTTTCGCGAAGAAGAAATACAGCAGCGGCGCGAATTCCAGGAAATAACCGATGTTGACGAGCATGGTCTCATCATGGGGCTTCCAGTTGCCGGCCGTCGCGAAGATGGTTTTATTGGCGAAGTACTGCCAGAGATCGAGTGAATAGGCGCCCAGGTTGGAATTGTCCGCGAAATAATCGACGATCAGGGTCTGTGATTTCAGCTGCTCAATCATCGGCAGGGTGTAGAAGGCCGTGATCAGGAAGGCGAAGCCGACGCCCTTGAACAGGGCAAAGAAGGTTTTCTGATTCAGCCTTCTGACAAAGAGGATGCTGAGGAAAGCGGTCAGCACAGCGCCCATCGCGAAGGTCAGATTATGGCACAGGGCCAGCGAACCGAGGGCCAGCGCCAGGGTGAACCAGCCGTCCGCGTCCTGTTCATACAGGATTCTGTACAGCCCGTTCAGCACCGCCGGCAGGGCCGCCAGCGCGAAGATTTCGCCGAGGGCTCCCCGGATATAAATGTCGGTGATGTGATAATTGGAAAACAGATAGGCGGCGCCGGAAAGAAGGGCCGCTTCCTTTTTGGAAGAGATCCTGAGCACCAGCGCCATCATTGTGCAGCAGGACAGATACGAAGCGATGATCACCGTGATCCTGTAGCACATGGCCAGCGGCAGGCCGCTTAGATGCAGAAGCGCCGGGGGAATCAGGAAGAAGTCGGAATAGAACAGCGGGCTGGCATAGCCGAAGCCGAAGTTCTCTTCCGGATATATGGCCGGAAAGAACTGGCCGTTTTGGATGGACCTGGACAGATGCTCAATCCGGGACAGGTGAAAGAATGTGTCATGTTCGATTGGCGTGAAGCCCCTGATGAGATACGGGAACATCAGCACCAGTGTCAGGACAAGGGACCAGATGAGAATGTACCTGTTGTTTTTAAAATACTCTTTTAACCGAAATGCCATGTACTCAGTAACTCCAGTGCGTTGATATAGCTTATGGATGTCCCGAATCCGGCGGTGGCCGGCAGGTAGACGATAAAGATGAGCACGTACAGGCACAGGAAGAGGATGATCGCTGCCTTTGCCTGCGGCGCCCTCATCATGATCCGGTCAATGACAAAGACAATTGCCATGATGGTGAAGAGGGAAGTCGGATAGAAGTGATAGCTGAAGACACAGCGGTCAACCAGCAGCCAGGGGCCAAGGGCTGTCATATATCCGGTGAAGATGATCCAGGCATTGCGGTCATGTTCACGGAAGAGATATACCGTAACAGTCACAATGGCAATCAGGCCCACCAGGCACAGCAGCGGATTGGAGAAGAAGGAGATGGTGTGGTACCAGCCCATCGCGTCGGTGGACTGATGGTACCAGATCGGCCGGATGTCCAGCAGCCACTGATACCAGACGGACTGGTAGGGATGGGTCGCGGTCACGTTTCTGTGATAGCGGTAGATATAGAGGATCTGCCGGCCGACATTTTTGATGGACCAGGGATCGCTGCCCCAGACCTTGTCAGGCAGATAGGAAAGGCAGTAGATGCCAAGCGGGATGATGATAAAGAAGAGAATGCAGCAGGCAAGGGTGATGACCGTGTTTTTGACAAACAGGGAACGGATTTTATTCGCTTCCTCGATCTGCACGCCGAGATAGTTTTCTTTGTTTTTCAGGACATTGCCGGCTTTTCTGTATTCATAGAATCTTCTGAACAATGAGGCGAACAATAACATCGCCAGGCCGACGGCGCTGTAGCAGCCGGTCCACTTGGTGGCGATGGCAATGCCCATCAGTACACCGCAGACAAACAGCAGCTTCAGCTGTTTCTTTAACGGCGTGTCATAGAAGCTTGTCTGGACATAGCGGATCATATACAGGAACATCCAGAGAATGAAGAACACGCTGAACGGCTCCAGGGTGCCGATTCTCGATGTTGTCAGATGCATGAAGTCAGCCGCCAGCAGGACACATCCGCAGGCGCAGGCGAATGTCTTGTGGAACATTTCCTTAAGGATCACATAGAGCAATGGAATCATGAAGACCCCGAAAAGGGCGCCCGGCAGCCGCCAGGCAAAGGGATTCAAGCCGAACAGGCGGATGGAAAGGGCCATCAGGTTGGTGCCGAACAGGGGATGGACGGTCGCGTACATTCTCTGTCCGTTCGCGATCTCCCAGGCATTGCGGGGATGATAGACTTCATCAAAATAGGCTTCCTCATAATAGGTCGGATACAGGGGAACCAGTTCCTGCTCATCAATCAGGTATGAAGAAGGATACTTTGAATCCGGGGCGGAATCCGAGACCGGCACCAGGCTGACAAAGCCTGAGTGATCGCTCTTTCTCAGGGCGAATTCGGTGATTGTGTCATTCTTGTCGCGGGAAGAGATGCGGATATAGCGCCAGCTCCTGTCCGTTTCATAGATCTTGTATTCAAAGATGCCTTTTCCCTCAAGCACTGTAATTGCCTGCCAGTGCTCAAGGTCGTCGGAGCCCTCAACCGCGATATCGTGGAAGCCGAGCTGGTAGCTGTCGGGATTGGAATTGTTGTCGCCTTCATTGTAGAGGGCATACACGGCGTCGAAGGGCTCATCTTTTTCCACCTGGTAAACCAGGTCCGTGCTGTCACCCGCCGGCTGCCAGGTGGTCACCGGGAATTTTGTGCTGCCCAGGCGCCAGAAGGAGATGATGGCATACATGACGGTGATCAGTGTCATGATATACCAGTCCCTTTTTGTCAATGAAAGGGAAGGCCGGGAGGTCTTCACAAAAGCGAGGGTGCTCTTTTTCTGAACGGTTCTTTTTCTTTCCGGTTCTTTGACAAAATGAAAGACAGCGCTGACACTGACAAAAGCTGCCGCCCAAAGCAGCAGGATGATCAGCAGTTCGCTGTCCCTGAACAATGCATAACTGAGTTTTTCCATAAAAGTATTATAAACAAAACAAAAAAACAGCGGAACAGAACTGTCCGCTGAAGATGCACCTTAAAGGTTTTCAAACAGGGTATCGACCGCTTGCCTGATCAGCCGGCCGGTGTTTGTCTCGCTGACGCCGATGATCACCGAGCCGCAGTGCTGGAAGGGAATGAGGATCCTGTCCGCGTCCGCCTGGCCGACCGCGAGTGCCATGGCCGGTGTCACTTCGCCGAGCATGGAGTCGGCGATCGCGATGCCGATCGGGCCGATGATGACGTCCGCTTTGCGGCAGCCGCAGATGACCGCGTTTTCTCCGGTCGCACAGAGATCGGCGCCTGCCTTTAACATTGCCTGGGTGGCGCTGGCGTTGGTTCCCACCGCGTGGACAGTCAGATCCGCGTTTCGGCTTTTGATTTCACTGACCAGCTGGCGGCCGATGCCGCCGCCCTGGGCGTCGATGACCAGAATATACATAAGAAGAGTCCTCCCTGATGAAAGAATTCTAACACGGAAAAAGATCGTTCACCAAAATGATACAAAAGTTTAGCACTCGGGTTGACAGAGTGACAGCAAATGGCTAGAATAGTCAATGTTAGCAAACACTCATAATGAGTGCTAAAAGGAGGCATTCAATGTTAAGACCGTTACATGATTATGTAGTACTTGAGAAAGTCAAGGAAGAAGAAAAAACACAGAGCGGCATCATTCTGACCCAGAAGGCCAAGGATGAACCCAGCCACGGCGTCGTGATCGCTGTCGGCCCGGGTAAGACCGAAGACGGAAAACTGGTTCCGGTTGACCTGCAGAAAGGCCAGAGAGTGATTTACAAGAAATACTCCGGAACAGAAGTCAAGGATGACGGTAAGGACTATCTTCTGATCAAGGCAGAGGATATCCTGGCAATTGTTGAATAAGAAAGAAGGTAATTCTAATGGCAAAGGAAATCAAATATTCCAAGGACGCAAGAGAAAAGATGCTGGCCGGCGTCAACACACTGGCTGACGCGGTCAAGGTCACATTAGGCCCCAAGGGCAGAAACGTTGTTCTGGAAAAGAGCTACGGTTCACCGGTCATCACCAATGACGGCGTGACAATCGCCAAGGAAATCGAACTCGAGGACAAGTTCGAAAACATGGGCGCAAAGCTTGTTTATGAAGCAGCCAACAACACAAACGAACTGGCCGGCGACGGTACAACAACTGCTACCATCCTGACCCAGGCAATGATTACAAGCGGCCTCAAGCAGGTCGACAAGGGCGCCAACCCCGTCCTGATGCGTGAAGGCATTGAAAAGGCGGCTTCCGCTGCTGCCAAGCAGCTGCTTTCCCAGTCCCACCAGGTCACAACCAATGCCGACGTCAGAAACATCGCCACCATCTCCTCAGGTTCTGAGGAAATCGGCGCCATCATCGCCGAGGCTATGGAAAAGGTCGGCAACGACGGCGTCATCAATGTCGATGAGTCCCGTTCCTTCGAGACAACCCTCGAAATGACCGAAGGCATGCAGTATGACAAGGGCTATGTATCTCCTTACATGGTCTCCGACCGTGAAAAGATGGAAGTCTCCCTGGACAGCCCGTTCATCATGGTAACGGACCAGAAGATCAACACCATCCAGGACATCCTGCCGGTACTCGAGGAAGTCGTCAAGGCCAACAAGCCGCTGCTGATCATCGCTGATGACTATGACAACGAAGTCATGAGCACCCTGATCATCAACAAGCTCAGAGGCACATTCAATGTCGTCGCCACAAAGGCTCCGGGCTTCGGTGACAACGCCAAGAACCAGCTCGGTGACATCGCCGCCATGACCGGCGCCACATTCTTCGCCAAGGATCTCAACGCCAACCTGGCTGACATGACAGTCGCAGACCTCGGTTCCGCCAAGAAGGTTGTTGTCTCCAAGGATAAGACAACCATTATCGACGGTGCCGGCGACAAGGCCGCTGTTGCGGAAAGAGTCGCAGAAATCAAGTCCGCGATTGAAAACACAAAGTCCGACTATGACAAGAAGAAGCTGCAGGAACGCCTCGGCAAGCTGAGCAACGGTGTCGCCCTGATCAAGGTCGGCGCCACAACCGAAACCGAACTCAAGGACAAGAAGCTGAGAATTGAGGACGCTCTCAACGCTACCAAGGCAGCGGTTGAAGAGGGTGTCGTCACCGGCGGCGGCCTCGCCCTGATCCAGGCTTTCATGGCTGTCAAGGATACAGTCAAGTCCGACGTCACAGACGTCCAGCGCGGTATCAACGTTGTTCTTGAAGCGCTCAAGGAACCGATCATGCAGATTGCCGAGAACGCAGGTTTCGACGGCAACGAGATTCTCGAGAAGCAGCTGACTGCCGCTGAGAATGTCGGCTTCAATGCCAAGACAGGCGAATGGGTAGACATGTTCGCTGCCGGCATCATCGACCCGTGCAAGGTCGCCAGAAGCGCTCTGCTCAACGCCGCAAGCATCTCCGGTCTGTTCATTACAACCGAAGCCGCTGTCGCTGAGATTCCCCATGAGGAACCGGCTGCTCCGGCAATGCCCCAGTATTAATCAGACAAACTGAATCCGGGACACTTCCGCTGAGGAGGTGTCCTTTTTTCTGTTAAAAAAACATGATCATTTCTGACCATGTCATTTCCATTC
>JAUNJW010000370.1 GCA_030533035.1 Erysipelotrichaceae bacterium | reverse complement strand
AGGTACGCTTCCTATTCATCTGTATAAGCTTCCTGGACGGAGCGCAGGATTTCTTCACTGGCCGCGTTTCTTTCTTCCAGATGCGCCATGTCCGCCTCATAGGCGATTCTTTTATTTCTCTGATCCACATACGTCCAGATCCCGCCGGCGCATACGGCGGCGGCAGCCAGGATCAGGATGAGTTTTTTCTTTTCCATGAGCATTCTCCCTGTAGCAATATATCAAATCTGCCGTGAATTTTGTAATTTATAAAACTTGGCGGCGATAGTTTGTGAAATTTGGTATGATTATATACTAGAAAAAGGCATTGCCTTTCATGTTACATCAGAGGGAGTAAACAATTTATGGCAATTACAATGATGGATTATCCCAATCCGAAGAATTCACTGAAGCTGCGTGTCGCAAAAGGTCATTTCGCAACCAGTCACAGCCACATCAACTATTATGTTGACCTGACCTTTACAAAGCACCGTCTCTCAGAAGCGAAGGAAGCTGCCAGACAGCTTGCTTCCCAATACAGACCGTCGACAATGATCGACTCGATCCTGTGCCTTGACGGAACCGAGGTTGTCGGTGCCTGCATGGCCTCCGACCTGACCAAGAGCGGATTCAGAAGCATTAATATCCACAACACGATTTATGTCGTCACCCCCGAGCATACCACCGGCAGCCAGCTGCTCTTCCGTGACAATATCAAGCCGATGATCACCGGCAAGCACGTCCTGATCCTGGCGTCTTCCATCACCACCGGCTACACGGTCCAGGGCGGCATCGAGGCAGTCCAGTATTACGGCGGCAAGGTCGCGGGCGTGTGCTCAATCTTCACCATGGTTGACGAGTGCTGCGGCTACAAGGTCCAGTCCATCTTCAACGCGAAGAATATCCTGGATGACTATCAGTCCAAGCCTTCCCACGAGTGCCCGCTGTGCAAGGCCGGCGTCAAGCTTGACGCCCTGGTCAACACCTACGGCATCTCCAGCTTCTGATCTCTGTTTCAGCATGGCAGCCGCAAAGCGCGGCTGCCTTTTTCTGTGCCTTAAGGAATTCTTAATCTGCATACTTCTTTTTTCTTAAGGGGGCATACGGCTAGAATATATGTGCAAGAGAGGTGTGACATGACAGCCATTCTGATTGTTGACGATGACCCTGATATTCTCAAGGCTCTGAAAATATACCTGTCAGGGGAGCCCTATGAAATTTACGAAGCCCGGACCGGCAGCGATGCCCTCGATGTTCTTCATGAACAGAAAATCGATCTCATCCTGATGGACATCATGATGCCGCGGATGGACGGGATTGAAGCGACTTCCAGAATCCGCTCACAATCCAATGTGCCGATCATCCTGCTGTCAGCCAAAAGCGAAGACGGCGACAAGGTGCTCGGCCTCAACATCGGGGCGGATGATTACATAACAAAACCGTTCTCTCCGCCCGAGGTAACCGCCCGCATCCGTTCCCAGCTGCGCCGCTATCAGAGACTCGGCGGCCAGGTGAAAAAGGAGAATGTCCTGCAGATCGGCGGCATTGTTCTTGATGACGACGCCAGGGAGGTCACTGTGGACGGGGAACCGGTCTCACTGACGCCGATGGAATACGGGATCCTGAAAATGCTGATGGAGAATCCCGGCAAGGTATTCTCAAGCGGCGAGATCTATGAAAAGGTCTGGAATGAATCCGCCATAGGTTCCGAAAACACCGTGGCCGTCCATATCCGCCACCTGCGGGAAAAGATCGAGATCGATCCTTCGGCGCCGCGCTACATCAAAGTGATCTGGGGCCACGGCTACCGGATGGAGGTGCAGAGATGAAAAAACTGATGGAAAACACAGCTGTGCGGTTCCTTGCGGCTGTGCTGCTGTGCGCGGGCATACTCTTCAGCG
>JAUNJW010000139.1:3757-5839 GCA_030533035.1 Erysipelotrichaceae bacterium | reverse complement strand
GGGCCGGATTTTTCGATCTCATTGCGGATATAATCTTCATCCTGCGTGAATTTATAAGAAAGCTCACGGCTGATCTGAAGCATCTTCGCCTCATCCTCAACAGGTTCCGCCCGGCCGAAGACAATCACGCTTTTAAAGTCGGAATACCATTCCCCTTCCACCGCGATCGGGTCGGAATAAACACAGAAACATACCCTGTCATCCTTTTTCAGGGCGTCGATCTTATGTCCGTGTTTACCGCCGTGGAAATAGATCTTTCCATCTTCACTGCGATAGTAATGATTGATGGGCATGCAGTAGGGATAGCCGTCATCGCCGTTGACGGAAAGCACGCCTCTTTTTGTCTGAATCAGGATTTCACGGCATTCCTCTGCGCTCAGGGCCTGCCTGAATCTTGTGATTTCTCTGAACATCCGGTTTCCTCCAGTATGGCTATTATCTCAAAAACAAAAGGCCGGGTGAACCGGCCTTGAAATTAAATCAGGATATATTTGAGAATGAACAGGACTGCCAGGACATACATCAGCGGGGACATGTCCTTTGTTCTCTTTGTGAGCAGGGCGAGAACAACATAGGAGATGACACCGAAGGCAATACCGTCGGAAATGGAGTAGGAGAAGCCCATCATTGTGATGGCGAAGAAGCACGGAATCGCTTCTGTCAGATCATTCCAGTCAATGTTTCTGACCTGCTGCATCATCAGGAAGCCGACAACGATCAGAGCCGGTGCTGTCGCGAATGACGGAATTGTCAGGAACAGCGGTGCCAGAGCAAGTGAGACAAGGAACAGGAAGCCGGTCACGACGGATGTGAGACCGGTTCTGCCGCCTTCGGTGATACCGGAGGAGGACTCTACGAATGTTGTGATTGTGGATGTGCCGAGGAAAGCGCCCAGGGTTGTGCCGACAGCGTCAGCCAGCAGAACGCCTTTGATGCCCGGCAGCTTGCCTTCTTCATCGAGCATGTCAGCCTTGGCAGCGCAGCCGATGACTGTTCCCAGTGTGTCGAAGACGTCGACAAACAGGAAGGCAAACAGGATGACAACGAAGTCGAGGAAGTGGGAGCCGATGAAGCCGAAGTCAAACTGGCCGATCATATTCACGGAAAGATCCGGGAATGAGAACAGGTCAGCGGGAATCACGGAATAGAAACCTGCGGCCGGGTTCGGTACATAGAGGCCGGTCAGTTCGCAGATGATGCCGAGTGCCCATGTGGCCAGGATGCCGAACAGCATATAGCCCTTGACGCCCTTGATCAGCAGCCAGGCAGTGATCACGACGCCGATCATCATCAGGATGACAGTGATGCCTTCGGAATTGAATGTTCCGGCAGCCAGGGAATCCTTGAGTGAGAACAGGCTGACCAGTGTGGAGCCGTCGACGATGACATGCGCGTTCTGCAGGCCGATAAAGGTAATGAAGAAACCGATACCGACGGAGACCGCTGTTTTCAGGCTCTTGGGAATCGCGTTGAAGATCGCTTCACGGATATTTGTCAGTGACATGACAATGAAGATCAGACCTTCGACGAAGACCGCTGTCAGGGCAACCTTCCAGCTGTAGCCCATGGCGCCGCAGACAGTGTATGCGAAGTAAGCATTCAGACCAAGGCCGGCACTGAGCGCGAACGGCTTGTTGGAGAACGCAGCCATGCAGAAGCAGGCGATCGCGGACGCGACGGCAGTCGCGAACAGGATGGAGCCGCCGGCATTTTCAAGGCCGGGCGCCGCCGAAAGAATCGCCGGGTTCAGGGCCAGAATGTAGACCATGGTCATGAAAGTGGTGAGACCGGCAATCAGCTCAGTCTGCAGTGTTGTGCCGTTCTCCTTCAGTTTAAAAAGTTTTTCAATCATAGTTTCCCCTTCCGGGCTTCCGTGCAGTCAATCCCCGCGGCGGAGCCCAACAAAAAAGACCAGTTAATTATACCCCGAAAAGAGATAAAAAAAGCGGGGAAATCAATCCCCGCCTGCAGATATTCACTGATCAGTCCCAGGTAAGGCTGTCTGTTTCAGAAACAAGCCTGGTAATCTCCCTGATTCCGAAGTCAATGACCTTTGATTCTTCCGGATCGTCCAGACCGCCG
>JAUNJW010000139.1:0-3735 GCA_030533035.1 Erysipelotrichaceae bacterium | reverse complement strand
AACGTCTCACCATTCTTGTATATCCGAGGATCTGTGCCTTCTTTTCAATATCAGCGATTTCTTCCGGTGTCTTGTCCTCAAAGTACAGGCTGAGTGTCTTGTCCCAGATTTCCCTGCCCATATCGTAAGTGATGCCGAGGAATCTTTCGATGTTGGTATGATCGACACAGGAGAAGCCCTGGTAGGCATTGTATACAGAAGCGAATTCGAAGACAGGATGGCCGACACAGAGAGTATCCATATCGATCAGCAGCACTTCGCCGTCCTGCAGCATGACATTCTTGATGTGGTAGTCGCCATGCAGCATATGATTGGTCGCCGGAACGGCATTGACCATGTCCATCAGCTTTGTATGGATATCCTGCGGCAGATAGTCCTTCATGAAGGAGCACCATTTCACGGCGACAGTCTTCATGTCAGGCATTGTGCCGGCTTTGACCGCTGTCGAATGGATCTTCTTGAGAAGATCGACAGACATTCTGACCGCGCTGTCCAGCTTGGAAGGATCATTGGCGATCATCTTGGCGAAAGAGGTCGCGTTGAGCAGTTCAAACACGGAGCCGTAGCCTTCGTTGACCCTGACGACATCATAGGGGATCGCGGTCGGAATACCGAGGACAAACGCTTCCCTGGCCAGTTCTCTTTCACGCTGGATGTCAGGCAGTGAATCCGGATTCAGATAGACTTTCACGATTGTGTCGCGGTCGATTCTGTAGACTTTTCCGTTGGCGCCCTCGCCGATGACCTCACAGCCGTCGACCGAGATGACGCGGTATGCCTTTTCGACTTTCATCATTTCTGTAAAGCCGGTCATATCGAGAATTTCATACACTTCGCTGGACACATTGGAAATGCAGAGATCCGGCCAGTTCTTTCTCAGGCGCAGGATCACCCGCAGGCCGGCGCTGGAGATATATTCCAGCTTTGAGGCGTCTATGCGGACATTGGTGCATCCTTTGGCTGCCGCGATTGCTTCATTGATTTCCGCTTCCGCCTTGGCTGCGTTGGCGGAATCGATATGTCCTTTAAGATAAATAACAAGTTCTGAGTTTTTCACTTCGCTGTCAATCAGGCTCATGATTGCTGTCTCCTTCAAATATTATGTCAGGCAGGGCAGTATATTCCTGCCATGCCGGGTAGTTTTCAGTTCTTCTGTCAGTTTCGCGGCTGGATCAATGGTGTTATTCTGCTGCGCAGGAAAGCGCGCGTTCAAAATAACCCGTGATGTTTCTTTTCTGACTTGAGCTTCTTGCGGATTCTCAGGATGTTCTTGCCGTCGATGTATTCATAGGAAAGCTCATCCATTGTTTTCTTGACAAGGAAAACGCCGAGTCCGCCGATCTTTCTTTCATCAGCTTTGAGGGTCGTATCCGGGTCACTGACCCCGAGGGGATCAAATGGCCGGCCGTGGTCGATAAATGTGATGATGACTGCCAGGGGATCTTCTTCCACTTCCACCCTGACTGTGGCGGGACCGACATCAGGCTTGTAGGCATAGTTGGCGATGTTGCCGAAAAGTTCGTCAATCGCGATATCTATCTGCATCTGCGCTTTCAGAGGGCATCCCAGCTCTTCAAGGCTTTCGTCGACAAATCCGGTCACCACGGGAATATTTTCGATTGTGGCATCGATTGTCAGTTCTCTCATATGCTTACCTGTTCCCTTTCACTCATCCTGTACGTTCAGCAGTTCAAGGAATCCGGTGATTTCGAGAATATCCTTTACGACATCGCTGACATGGATCAGTTTCATTGTGCCCACCGGCACCATCTTCTTGTAGGCAAGCAGAAGAACTCTGAGTCCGGCAGAGGAGATGTACTGGATGTCTTCGAAATCGAGGACAAGATCTGTAACCCCGTCAAGAGCGTTCAGAAGAATCTCTTCAGCTTCCGGGGCGCTGACCGTGTCAATCCGGCCATGCATGACGGCAGTGAGTTTTTCACCGTCTCTGTTCAGATCAATCTGCATATTGTTAATCCTTTCCGTGGTCAATGTAATACAGGGCTCCTTCATAGAGGTAATCCCTTACACTCGTCACCTTTTTGATTTCAGGAATATATTCAGGTTTGATGAAATTCGAGATCTCCGCCACCAGGGCTTCGGTATCGGGAATCATCTTGGCATAATAAGCAATGTGGTCAAGGCCTGTATATGTGATCAGGCCGGTCAGATAGCGGGCCGCCAGCTGGACATTTCCTTCCGGTGTGCGGGCAAGCGCATACGGATTCTTCGGGAATGTCATGATATCGCCGACCGCCTTGAGGTGCGAGCCGCCCATGCGTCCGGCCGCTCCGTACACTTTGCCGTCGTGGGTGATGGAGATGCTGCCCTGGGCGGATCCCGAAGGCAGGAAGTAGAATCCCGCCGCGGCGCCGTCCAGCTCTTTCTGGCTGTAGCCGAGGGCAATGGCGTCGGTGCTGTTCAGCATGACCGGGGTGATGTGATATCTTTCCTCAATATTCGCGTGAACATCGAAGTCGATGATGTTCTCCTCCTCATAGGTCAGCTTTCCGTCCTTGAAGGAACCCGGGGAAATAATGCATATGGTTTCAATATTGCCGTTGAGCCTGACCACCGGGTCGATCACGTCGATCAGGTCCTGTGAGCGGTAGGTTTCCTTGACAATCTGGTTTTCGGCAGTCACTTTGCCATGGTCATAGATTCTGTAGGCCAGCTGGGTTCTGCCTTCCATGTCGATGACGCTTACCAGCAGGAGTGTGCCGCCGGCGGATAAGGCGCCGACTCCTGAATGCCGGATTTTTTCGTCTTCCGCCTTTTCATAGTTCCCGCGCACGAAGTTGATCACGCCGAGAGTATCATATGTCGCAAACAGCGAAGCCGGGATCAGCAGGACTGTCTTGTCGCTGAGAACCGCCTGGGCGTCCTTGAGCCGGTAGCCGATCTGCGGTGCCAGCAGGACAACATCCTTTTCACTGCTTTTTTCGTAAAGGCGTTCATAGGGAACTGCCTCGAAGTCCATCTTCAGATCCATTGCCCGGGCTGAGTCGTTGAGCTTCATTGTGAAGAACGAGGTTGTCAGGCCGGCCGTGCAGCACAGCATCACATGCAGGGTGCTGTCCGCCTTCTGTTTGAGCAGGCAGTCCTTCATTTCCGCAAAGAGTTCCTTCGCCCGTTCGGTGTCGGTCAGTTCGAAATGCAGGTAGAATACATTTTCCCCTGCCCGGTCTGTAATGCGGAACTCCATGATTGTGAATTCAAGATAGTAGATATTGATATCCGCCTGGGCGTTTTCAGTCTTCAGGGTGATTGTATGCATCTTCTCGACATCGGATTCTTCCAGTGTATACCTGTCATCCTTCTGGCTGCGTATCCAGTCAGTCATTATCTCCGCTTTTTTTCTGCCGTCTTCCATTCTGGTCATTTCCTTCTGCGGTTTTTTGAAAAGACCGCAATATCTCATATATCAGTCTACCAAAAAACAGTACATTGCGGACACGCAACAAAGAAAAAACTGCCCGTTTCACGGACAGTTCTCAGTCACTGATCAGTCTTCTACGTACGGCAGAAGAGCCATCTGACGGGCGCGCTTGATCGCGACAGCCAGCTGACGCTGATACTTCGCACGTGTACCTGTAACACGGCGCGGAGTGATCTTGCCGTTTGCACTGATAAACTTCTTCAGCAGTTCAACATCCTTATAGTCGATATATTCGATGTTGTTCTTTGTGAAGTAGCAGACCTTTCTGCGGCCTGTTCTCTGCTTTCTGAATGCCA
>JAUNJW010000012.1 GCA_030533035.1 Erysipelotrichaceae bacterium | reverse complement strand
AATAACAGGCTCATCGCCGGCATGTGCTCGGGCACAACAGTTCTCGAGGCAGCGGGTGTCCTCGCCGGCAAAAAGGCAACCGGCTATACCGGCTATGAGGCAAAGCTTGTTTCGGCGCAGTTTGTCCATGACGTCGCGGTCTTTGACCAGAATGTCATCACTTCCCAGGGTCCGGCAACCCCTTACCCGTTTGCCTTCAAAATCATGGAAGCCTTCGGCATCGACGGCTCTGAAATCGAAAGACGCCTGCTTTGCAGAGAAGCCGGTGCCCGCTGGTAAGAATTCAGCTATTATTAAACTGAGCAGGAGGAACCGGTATGATTTTTGACAGACTCCCGGTTGTGCTGCTGAGTACAATGGCAGCAGAGAAATCATCTTCCACCAACCACATCATCGCGTCCTATATTCTTTCGCACTGCGAAGAAGTCAGGGACATGAACATCACAGACCTTGCGAAAGCATGCTATGTCGGAACCGGATCTGTTTCCCGCTTTGTCCGCGAGATCGGCCTGGAATCCTACAGCCAGCTCAGACAGCTGATCGCCGAGTCCGAATTCAGTTTTGAGAATGTCCGCCGTGACGCTGAATATGCGGAAAGACGGGATCTGCTGAGCGAATATATCGCCAATTCCATCCGGACGGCAGCGGCCTCGGTTGATTACCAGCAGCTGACAAAGCTGTGCCGCGACATCCATGACCATGAAAGCGTCTTTGCCTGCGGTCACCTGAAAGCGCAGAGCGCCGCCGTTTCCCTGCAGACAGACCTGCTGATGATGGGCAAGAACATCCGCACATCCACCGCCTTCAATGAGCAGATCGACACGATCATGAATGCCGGAAAAGAAGATCTCATTATCATCTTCTCCTATACCGGCAGCTACTTCTCCTCAACGTCGCTCAGGGGAAAAGAAAGACAGCTGATCCTGCCGAAAATCTGGATGATCTGCGGCGGAAACAAAGAAAGCGAACGGTTTGTCAATGAAACCCTCCGCTTCGCATCGGACGGCAGGCGCGAAGCCCATCCCTTCCTTCTGGAGATGGCCGCTTCCCTGATCGCCGCCGAGTATTCCGTGATGTACAAATAATGATTCTATGGAGAACCGCAGCCTGCGGTTCTTTTTTCCGTTTGAGTCAAAACACCGTTTTTTCCTGCATGTTACACTGAATACAGAAATACAAAGGAGATCCGTCATCATGGAATTATCAAAGAAAACGGAACAGCTGATTGATGCCCTTTACAGCAGACGCAGACATGTTGAACTGACCATCGGAATCATGAAGGACGGTCAGAAAGAAATCATCCACTGGAATCCTGAAAGGCAGGAAGATGAAGCAGAACTCGTCTATGCCGTCGGTTCCATCTGCAAACCCTTCACGACCGCCCTTGCCGCAAAGCTTGTTTCAGAGGGAAAGCTGGACTGGGACGCGCCGCTGTCGGCATATATCGATGATCTGCCGGAAGGCTATTATCCTTCCTTAAGAAGGCTGGCCACCCATACCTCCGGCTATTCCACCCAGCCGTATACAATGCTGACAACAATCCCCTTCTTTCTCAAAATGAACAGAGAAGGAGGCCTGTTCCACACAAATCCCTTCCGCGGTTATCCCACTGAGGAAGAAATGCTGGAAATCATCCGCACCGCAAAGCTGAAAGACAGAATCTACCCGTTTGAATATTCCAACATCGGCATGAGCATCCTCGGCTATATTGCCGGCAAAGTTCAGGGCGAAGGCTTCTGGGACGCCATGGACCGCTATATCAAAGAAGACCTCGGCCTGCAGAATACATTCCTCGGCAATATCGATCTTACCGGCTATGACAAAAAGGATCAGCCATGCAGATGCTGGCAATGGGAAAAAGGCGACATCATCGCGCCGGCCGGAGCCCTGAATGCCACCATAAGCGACCTGCTCGATTTCGCGAAGATCAATATGGACGGTTCTCTGCCGTACCTGTACATGTGCCATCAGTTCCAGGCGCCGCTGGACAAAGACAATGACAGCGGCCTGGCATGGCGGCTGTACAAAAAACAGCCGGTCAGCTGGCACACCGGATCGGCCGGAGCCTTCAGCTGCTGGCTGGGATTCAACCGCCTGACAAAGACAGCTGTATCGGTCGGCATCAACTACGGTCTCGTCAACGCCGAACAGATCGGTTTCTCAATCCTGCTGGATGAATAACAAAAAGCCGCCCGGGCGGCTTTTCATTATGCACTCACAAGGTCTTTTCCGATCAGCATCGCCCCGTACAGGCCGGCGTCATCGCCGAACTGCGAAGCCTTTACTGTGATATCCGGATCAGTCAGGTATGCTTTCGTTTTGTTGATGACCTTTTCTGTATACCAGGGATTGTACATGGCGATCGAGCCGCCGATGACATAGACGTCGGGATCGATGATGTAATAGATATCCGCAATGCCCCTGGCCAGCATCTGCGAGGTTCTTTCCAGAATTTCCTCTGCTTCCCGGCTGCCCTGCTTATATAACTCAAAGAGATCTTTGGCAAACATCTGTTTCCCGAAGCGCTCTGTCGCGATCCGTTCCATGGCGGCGCCGCCGGCCACTTCGTTGAGCGAGCCGGGATTGGCGGAGCCGTGATGATAGGGATCATCGCAGACGATGACATTGTAGAATTCAGCCGTATTGCAGTGGGCGCCGTTAATCAGTTCTCCCTTATAGACAAAGGAGCCGCCCATGCCGGTGGACATGCCGATAAAGACAACCGAATCAAATCCCCTGCCTGCCCCGAGTCTTGCCTCGGCCAGGCCGGCCAGGTTTCCGTCGTTGTTGACGGCAGCCGGTTTCCCGGTCTGTTCCGTGATATAGCGGACAATTTCAAAGTTATCCCAGCCGTACAGATTGGGCGGATTCAGGATCTTTCCCTTTTTCAGATCCAGCGGTCCCGGGGAAGCGATGCCGTAGCTTCTGACGTCATACCCCTTTTCCTTTACATAATCAAGCAGGCGGTCAATGTTCTTTTCGCCGCCGAGCGAACGGTCGTTGTCAGTTCTGTATACATCCGTCAGATTTCCCTCATCATCAAAAATACCGATCCGCAGCTGGGTGCCGCCGATATCAATTCCCGCATATGCCATAATCGTTCTCCTTTGGTAAGCTGTTACATTCATTGTAACGCATGACAAAAGAAAAGAGGCCTTTTTGCAGACCTCTGTTTCTGTTTTCAGCGGGATTTCCTTCTTGCCTTGCGGGCCGCTTCGGACTTGAGTCTTCTGGCAACGCCCGGCTTGACATAGAATTCTCTCTTGCGTGCTTCCATGAGGGTACCGTTGCGGGATACCATGCGCTTGAAACGGCGCAGTGCATCGTCGAAGCTTTCGCCTTCTTTGACAACAATTCTTGACATCTTTTGTCACCCCCTCTCCGCAGTACTCACAATGATACCAAAGCAGTTTTCAAATTGCAATTGGTTTTGTGTCCGCTTATCCGATCAGTTTTTTGCCGGAACTTGTGCCGATTCTTTCGGCTCCGGCTTTGATCATGGCTTCAAATGTCTCCTTGTCACGGATGCCGCCGGCAGCCTTGACCCTGACATTTTCCGATACGGACGCCCGCATCAGCTTTACGTCTTCAACTGTGGCGCCGCCGGTGGAGAAGCCGGTGCTTGTCTTGACAAAGTCAGCGCCTGCCTTTTCCGCGTCTCTGCAGGCTCTTGCCTTTTCCTCGTCGCTCAGCAGGCAGGCTTCGATGATAACCTTGAGAACCAGGTCCCCGCAGGCTTCCTTGACGGCTCTGATTTCATCGGTGACATATTCGTCCTCGCCATCCTTGAGCATGCCGACATTGATGACCATGTCAATTTCTTCGGCGCCTTTGGCGATGGCATCCTTTGTCTCAAATACCTTGGCTTCTTTTGTCATAGCGCCAAGCGGGAAACCGATGACTGTGCAGACCTTGACGTCTGTGCCGGCCAGTTCCTTTTTCGCCGTTTCAATCCAGCAGGGATTGACGCAGACTGAAGCGAAGTCGTTTTCGGCCGCTTCCGCGCAGAGAGTGATAATCTTGTCTTTTGTTGCTTCGGGTTTGAGCTGGGTGTGATCAATGTACTTACTGGGCTTCATAATCGTCTCCTCCTGTATTGAAGTAATACTTTTTCAGCGTTTCGTGGACAATGGTGTCATCGCCTTCATAAGGCTCACGGCCGAATTCACGGTAGATGAACTTTTCATCCCCCTTGCCGAGAATTATGATCGTGTCATTCGGATCGGCCAGCTCAATGGACTGGCGGATGGCGTCATATCTGTCCTCAATAATAATATAGCTTGTCTTTTTGATTCCTGCCGCAATATCCATCGCGATATCGCGCGGTTTTTCATTGCGGGGGTCATCTTCCGTCAGGATGATCATGTCGCAGTACTTGTCCAGGATCTCGCCGAAGATCGGCCGCTTCTCCGTATCGCGCTTGCCGGCGCTGCCGGTGATGGCGATGATGCGCTTGCCCTTGGGGGTGATGGCGCTGGCATACTGGCAGACCTTTTCAATGCCGTCGGGCGTATGGGCAAAGTCAACGATGATATTGAACGGCTGGCCGTCATTGATTCTCTGCATGCGGCCTTCAATCTGGCTGAGGTCGCGGATATACGGCATCATCTGGGTGATGGCGATTCCCTTGACATGCAGGGCCGCGATCGCCGCCAGCAGGTTGGAGATGTTGAAGCGGGCAACCAGGTTGGTTTCCAGCTCATATTCCATATTTGCGATCTTCAGCGTGAAGCGGGTCCTGTCCTTCATCAGCTGGTATTTTGTGACCCGGTAATCCGCCTCATTGTCAATGCCGTAGGTAACAACCCGGCACGGACAGTTTTCGACGATTCTCTTTCCGTAGGGATCATCGGCGTTGATAATCGCGACCGCTTCCGGCTTGAGGCGGTCAAACAGCTGCTTCTTGGCCAGGAAATAGTTTGTCATTGTCCCGTGATAATCCAGATGGTCATGGGTCAGGTTTGTAAAGACAGCCACATCAAAGTCGATGGCGTCGGTTCTCCTCTGTTCAATGCCGATTGAGCTGGCTTCCAGTGCGCAGCATTCCATGCCGGCATCGACCATCTCATGCAGGATGCCGTGCAGGTCGTCAATGTCCGGCGTTGTCAGAAGCGGCGGCAGCTTGACACTGCCGTATTCAATGGCGATGGTTCCGATATAGCCGGTCGGATGGAACTCATTCATGATGTCGCGGATAATGCACGAAATGGAAGACTTTCCGTTTGTGCCGGTGACAGCGAACATCAGCAGCTTGTGGCTCGGATAGCCGTAGAACGCGTCGGCGACCTTGTTGAAGACACCCAGGACATCTTTGACCTTGATATAGGTGACGTCGGGATTCATGTTTTCAACCGGTTCGGAATGGACAATGACCCGGGCGCCGTTGGAAATCGCCTGGTCAATGAATTTGTGGCCGTCGAACATCATTCCCTTCAGGCAGAAGAAAATGGAGCCAGGCCGCTTTTTGCGGCTGTCAGACATAAGGCTTCTGATCTCAATATCAGGAACATTTTCAAATAATTCAGTCAGTTTCATAGAATGATTTCTCCATACATCTGATGATCTCTGTATTCACTCATCATGATCCGCAGCGCTTCGCCATGGGGATGTTCCCCTCTGACAAGCACCGGAATATACTGCGAGGTGTAGCCGCCGGTAAAGCCGTTTTCGGTTTCCTCACTTATAATGACAGCTTCTTTTCCGACCCACTGTTTTCTGTATTCGTCCGCCAGTTCAGAACTGAGCGCCAGCGCTTCAGCGGTGCGCTTCTTTTTGACCTGAGGTTCAATCTGATCCTTCATTGCCGCGGCCCTTGTATTGGCTCTTGGCGAATACGGGAAAACGTGCAGGAAGGAGAACCGGCATTTCCGGATGAATTCCATTGTTTCCTCAAACAGTTCATCCGTTTCGCCCGGGAAGCCGGTGATCAGGTCGCAGGAAATGGAAACGTCCGGAATCAGGCTGCGGATCCATTCGATTTTCTCATAGTATTCAGCCGTTGTGTACGGCCGGCCCATCGACTTCAGGATGGCGTCGCTGCCGGCCTGCAGCGGGATGTGCAGATGTTTCGCGATTCTGTCCGTGCCCTGCATCAGCCCGATCAGCTTTTCGTCCAGCTCGGTGACTTCAATGGAGGAAATCCGCAGCCTTTCCAGCTTGTCAGCTTCTGCAAGGATGCGCTCCATCAGTTCCGCCAGCGTCACATTGTACTCCCTGCCATAGCGGCCGGTATGGATGCCGGTCAGGACAATTTCCCTGTAGGACTGTGATATGCGCACGGCTTCGTGGACGGCAGTATCGGGATTCATGGACCTTTCCCTGCCCCTGACATACGGGATCACGCAGTAGGCGCAGAACTGGTTGCAGCCGTCCTGGATTTTCAGATAGGCGCGGGCCCGGGAGTCAAAGCCGTCAGCGCTCAGCAGCTCAAACGGCGTGTCTCTCAGGTCATCCAGGATCCGGATCTTTTCTTTTGTCCGCAGGTATTCTTCCAGATACTGCGGCAGTGATTTTTTATGCGCGCTGCCGACTATAATCTCGGCGTCCTCCAGCATGCCGTCGTCAATCTGGGCATAGCAGCCGACCATGGCGGTGATGCATTGCGGATAATGCTTTTTGATGCGGTGCATCATCTTGCGGCTTTTGGCCGCGGCCGTATTGGTGACAGCGCACGTGAAAATCAGGGCGGCGTCCGCCTCATCTTCAAACGGAACCCTCTGCCAGCCCTTCTTTTCCAGCAGCGAGGCAATGCTTTCCGCTTCATAGGCATTGACCTTGCAGCCGAGATTGCAGATGGAAAACCGCATTACATCGCTCCTTCCCCGATGACGCTCAGGGCATAGATCGCGGCTGTCTCAGCCCGCAGGATGCGCGGACCGAGGGTAACCGGCGCAAAGCCTTTCTCTTCCAGTTCCCTGATTTCCTCCTCTGAGAAGCCGCCTTCCGGTCCGATGACGACTGTGACTGACTCGTTGATTCTGAAATCCGAGATTTTCGCGGCGCTTCTGCCGGCATTTTCATAGGCCGCCAGATTCACTTCGCTCTTTGCCTGTTCGATGTCGTCAAAATCAATAACGTCGCAGATCATCGGCACGTTGTTCCGCTTGCACTGTTCAGCGGCTGAAAGAAGGATGCTTTCATAGCGCTGCATCTGTTTGTCTGATTTTTCCTTCTTCGCATGGACAATGCAGCGGGAGGATTCAAACGGGACAATCCGGCTGACGCCAAGTTCGGTGGCCTTCTGCAGGATCAGTTCGAATTTCTCACGGCGGATCAGCGCCATGGCAAGGGTGATTTCAATCCGCGGCTCATTGACGGCTTCGTCCTTCGCTGTGACAACCGCGACAAAATCATGGCCGCGGGTTTCGCACACGGCAAACCACGCGGAAACCGGGTCCACAAGGCGGACGGTCTCATGGTCAAGCCTGACGACGTCGCGGGCATGGTGAGCCTGTTCTTTTGTAAAGGTATATTCCTCTCCTTCACTCAGGAGCGTATTGACAAAATACTGCTGCATAATTTATTCCTGTTCCCCGTCTAGACGGATTTCAACACTGGTGACACGGCGTTCATCGACTTCCCTGACAATGACTGTGACATTGCGGAATGTGAAGGACGCGCCTTCATCCGGGAATGTCTCAAGCATTTCAATGCACCAGCCGCCGACTGTTTCACTTTCAAAATCAAAGACTGTTTCATCCCAGTTCATCAGCTCGCACAGCTCATGGACCGGCGTATCGCCGTCGATCAGGAAGACGCCGTCGTCCACAACCTGGATTTCTTCTTCGACGCTGTCGGTCTCATCCCAGATGTCGCCGACCAGTTCTTCCAGGACGTCCTCCATAGTAACGACGCCGAGGGTGCCGCCGTATTCATCGGTGACGATGGCGAGATGCTGCTGGGAATCCCTGAGCAGACCGAGCACTGCCGGCAGCTTCATGGTCTTATAGACAAAGTACGGCTGCATCAGCAGGCTTCTGATATCCACGTTTCTGTCATCGATGGCAGCCTTGAGGAAGTGGTTCAGCGACAGGATGCCGATGACATTGTCAATGCTGTCCTCATAGACCGGGATTCTCGAGAAGGAGGAACCGGCGATGCTGCGGATGATTTTTTCGCGGTCATCATCGATATCGATGGCCAGGATGTCGACTCTTGCGGTCATGACTTCGGAAACGGAAATGTCCGCGAAATCGATGGCGGCGCTGATCAGTTCCGAGGAATCCTCGTCAATGACATTTTCATCCTCAGCGGTTTCGATGATGGAGTGCAGCTCTTCGACCGCGGCGTCCTCATCATCGGTTTCCTCGCCCTTCATGCCGCTGGTGATCAGTTCAACCAGGAAAACGACAAACCAGGTGACCGGCCGCAGGACGATCATCAGGAACCTTGTGATGCCGGAAAAGCTCAGGGCAAAGCGGGTGGCGTTCTTTTTCGCGGTGATCTTGGGAATCGTTTCGCCGAAGATGATGACAGCGGCGGTGATGATCACGGTGGAGACCCATGTGTATTCCTCGCCCAGGGCAAGGATCGCGGCGATGGAGCCGAGGGAAGAGGCGGCAATGTTGACAAGGTTGTTGCCGACAAGAATGGCAGAGAGCGCGTTGTCAAAGTCGCCGGTGATCTTCATGGCTGTTTTTGCCCGCTCATCGCCCTCTTCCGCCTGGTTTTCAATCCTGATCCGGTTGCAGGAAGAATAGGACATTTCACTGGCGGAGAAGAACGCCGACGCGAGCACACACAAAGCTGCCGCCAGAATACATGCGTAGAGCAGATTCATTCTTCTTCTCCTTTCTCTTCCTCTTTCACCTGTACCTTCAGGCGCAGGATCCGGTTCTGTTTCATGACCTGGACAGTGATATGAAGATTGAGGTAGTCAAAGCTGTCGCCCTCTCTGGGAATGCTCGGGAACGCTTCAAAGGCAAGCTCGCTCATGAGCTTGTTGGAAATCCTTTCCTCCTCTTCGTCGCTGTAATGAATGTCCAGCTCATCGAGAACGTCGATGACGTCCTCGTTGGCATTCACGCTGTATGTATTGTCGGTGATGCGGACAATATTCTCTTCCGCCATGTCATCCTCATCCCAGATTTCACCTACCAGCTCCTCCAGGATATCCTCAATGGACACAATACCCAGCGTCCCGCCGTAGTTGTCGGTGACAACGGCGACATTGAGCTTCTTGGATGTCATTTCTGTCAGCAGGTCATCGATCTTGGCGGACTGATGAACAAACAGGACCTTGTCAAGAAGAGGTCTGAGATCAGTGATTTCGCCTTCGGTGAGATAGGTGCGGATGTATTTTCTGATCTGCAGGATGCCGATGATATGGTCAATGGTTCCCTCATAGACCGGCAGCCGGCTGTGGTTGGTCTTCTTGATCACGTCCAGGATTTCCTCCTGGCTCATGTTGACGTCAACTGCTGTCAGGTCAACCCTGGAGGTCAGGATTGTCTCAACCGTGACATCCTGGAACATCAGGGCAGACGAAATGAGGTCGCCCTGTTCTTCGTCCAGGGTGCCCTGTTCTGTCATATCCTCAATGATGTCATATATCTCATCCTCGGTCACGGAGACGTCGCTGTCGCCTTTTGTCAGACTGCTGGCGGCGTTGCCGATCATCGTCAGCAATGCGCTGAGAGGTGTCAGCACGCTCATCAGCAATGACAAAATGCCCGCCGTGGCGAGACTGATTTTTTCACTGTATTTTATTGCAATGCTCTTCGGCAGCATCTCGCCGAAAAAGAACACAACGATTGTTGTGATCAGGGTTGAAAGAGTTACAGCTGAAACTCCCCAGATCCTGGTTACATGGAGCGTCACCACCGAAGCAGCGGCGATATGAACAATATTCGTACAGATCAGGATTGTCGTGATGGCACGGTCAAAATGATCTGTGATCTCTATCGCTTTTCTGGCATCCGTGCGGCCCTTGTCGGCAAGGGTTTTCAGACGGGTGCGGGATACGGACGCAAAAGCTGTTTCCACCATCGCAAAGAACATCGCGCACGCGATCAGAACCGCGACCGGAATCAGCCAGGATATACTACTGGTACCGCCATCGTCCATAAAGACTTATCACTCTCCTCTTTATATGGTTGGTATTCTATCATATTCCCCGCGAAATACAAAGTGCCGGGGACGCAAAGAGAAAAGGCAGCCGCGGCTGCCTTCCTGTCATTCTCTTGGTTTCAGGCTGACATGAACCTCGTCGCCCGGCTGTTTTCCGATCAATGCGCGGATATCCTTCCGGATCCCGATGATATAACATGGCGTGCCCATTTTCAGCACAAGCCCGTCATACGGCTGCCCGTCAAAGGACGCATGGACCTTCAGCCTTCTTTTCCCGTATATTTCAAAGATGTCATACGGAACTTGTACATAGGCGGCGTCCATGTCATCCGCCTTTATGATGACGGCGTCAAATTCAAGAACCGTATCGTTCATGACAGCTTCTTGAACAGCCAGTTGCCGACCATCTGCACAAGCTGGACAAAGACAATCAGGATGATGGAACAGATCACGAGATATTCCATCTTGTAGGCCTGATAGCCGTAGCGGATCGCCACGTCGCCGATTCCGCCGCCGCCGACCGTGCCGGCCATGGCCGAATAGCCGATCAGCGAGATGATCAGAAGAATAATGCCGTTGACCATGCGGGGAATGGATTCCTTGATGTAGACCCGGAACAGGATCTGCCAGTCATTTGCGCCGAAGCTCCTCGCCGCCTCAATGACGCCCGGATCGGTCTCCCTCAGGCTTGTCTCAAAGACTCTTGCGATATAGGGAATCGCGGAAACAGTCAGCGGGACGATCGCTCCCTTTGTACCGATGGATTTGCCGACGATGAAGCGGGTAAACGGAACCAGGATGAACAGCAGGATGATAAACGGGAATGAGCGGAAAACGTTGACGATAAAACTGAGTGTTTCATAAATGAGCTTATTGGGACGCAGGCCGTCCGGTGCCGTCAGTGTCAGCACAAGGGCCGGCACAAATCCGAGAATCACGGAAAGCAGCGTTGACCAGAAAACCATGCTCAGCGTCTGCATGGACGCGGTCAGTATCGTATCCCACATAATTACAGCACCTCCCAGAGCACCTGCTTGCCATCCAGGTACGCAAGCACCTCTTCTTTGTCTTTCTCATTGATGTTGATGACCAGGCTGCCGTAGACGCTGGAGCGGAAATCCTCCAGCTTGCCCCAGCAGATTGAGAAATCAATGCCCAGGTCCCTTGCCATCATCGTGATGACAGGCTCGTCCGAGCTTTCATCGGTGAAGAACAGCTGGATATTGATGCCGTCTTCCGGCAGATGTCCGCTTTCTTCCTGCAGGAATGCCTTGACCTCTTTCTTCGGCTTTACAAACAGTTCCTCCGGCTTGCCTTCGGCAATGACTGTTCCGTCCTTGATGAAGGCAACCCTCTCACAGATCTGCTTGACGACTTCCATCTGGTGGGTCACGACAATAATCGTGATTCCCATTTCCCGGTTGATCTGCTGCAGCAGCGCAAGGATTTCACGGGTGATGCCGGGATCCAGCGCTGAGGTCGCCTCGTCGCAGAGCAGGATCTGCGGATCCAGGACAAGCGCCCTGGCAATCGCGACACGCTGCTTCTGGCCGCCCGAGAGTTCCGAGGGACGGGCATGGATCTTGTCCTCCAGGCCGACCAGCTTCAGCAGTCCCTTGATTTTTTCCTTCGCTTCGGGAGTCTTTGTTTTGATGCCCCAGAATTTCATCGGCAGCGCGACGTTATCATAAACATCAAGGCGGTTCAGCAGGTTGAAGTTCTGGAAAATCATGCCCATCTTCTTCTGGAGAAGATGCAGCTTTTTCTGATCCTCAATCCTGACCGGCTCATCGTCAACAGTGATCAAACCGGACTGGAAATCCTCGAGGCCGTTGATGCACCTCAGAAGCGTTGATTTGCCGGCGCCGCTCTGGCCGATGATCCCGTAGATCTGATGATCCTGGATCGTAATGGATATACCTTTGAGAACTTCGAGATCGCCGAAGCTCTTTCTGACATCGTTCAAGACAATCATATAATCTCCCTCACTCAAGAAACACAGCGGCACTTCATCAGCACCGCTGTGACATCATAGCATATTTGCAGTATGGATCAGCCGTTGATCTCTTTGATCGCTTCCGGATCTGTAGGTGCGTTTTCGAGCAGTCCGAGCGCGTTGAGCAGGTCAATGGCGCGGCCGTAGTTGTCAGTGTCATTGGGAACGCCGATGGAAGCGCCGTCGGGCAGTTCTGCCAGTGACTTGAACTTCTTGGAATAAACACCCATCGGTTCAATGTGGACGCCGACAGCCGCCTTGAGATGCAGGCCTCTTTCATCGTTCTGTGTCTTCAGGTAGCCGAGTGTCTGGAAGTAGTTGGCATCCAGGTCGCCGGCGTCTAATGCTGTGTTGGGCATGACATAGTCTGTGTATTCAACAACCTCGAGGTTCCAGCCGTACTGGGCCAGGGTGTCCTTGAGAACATTGTTGAGGATTTCCGCATGGGGAACCGCTGTGGCGCCGACTGTGATGGTTGTGTCATCGCCTGCCGCCTGCGGGATTTCAGCCGCTGTGACTTCCTTGCCGTTTTCATCAATGAAGGAAGTGATGACAGCTCCCTTGTATGTGGAATCGATATAATTGCGGACGTCATCGGAAGTGATGGCGGCGACAAGCGCCTGGATCTTTTCAGAGTTCTCCGTGCCTTCGACCACTGCCAGGTAGTTTGTGCGGCGGATGCTTGTCTCAGCGTCGAATTCCTCGATCGCGATGGACGGGTCTGTCTCATTGAGTTTGGATTCGAGCGCGTAGTTGCCGTTGATGACGGCGCCGTCAAGATCCGGCAATGCCAGCGGCAGCTGGGCTGCCTCAAGCGGTGTGATCTGGTATCCGTGCGGGTTGACGGCGGAAGCAGCCGGTGTCTCAGTACCGGAAGCGGAAGAATCATCTTTTTTGGATGAAGAGCAGCCTGCCAGAGCTGCTGTGAGCGCTGAAGCAGCGATCACTTTGAGTGCTTTGTTCATTTCTTTTCCTCCCTTTTGGATTCTCTGTGAACGGAATGGTCTCAGAAAAACCGCACCCCGTATAAGGGCGCGGCTGCGCGTTACCACCTTATTTCAGAACCGGCCTCACGGCTGATTCCCTCTGCGGGTATAAATACCCATGGATGTTAACGGATCCTCTCCGGCATGGCTTACATATCAGCCCTGCGGCTCCGGGGCCATCTTCCTTCCGCTTCATGCCGTCCCTTCCCACCTTTCAGGACTCTCTTGGGGCTTCTAAGCAAAAGTACTCTTCCCTTCACAGCTGATGTTACAATCATACGTCTGTTTCCCGCAAAGTCAATATTGAATGAATTCTTCATCTATATTTAAGAACAATCGTCAGTCATAGCTTCGCTCTATATATTCTTACGGACCACGCAGGCTTCACTTCTGTGATATATTTTCTGTATGAATAAGTACATCAATGCACAGATCCGCTCCTTCCTTGAGGAGGACGACATGATCGCAGCCCTCGCCAATGTCAGCGCCTGCATTGCCATGAATTATGACCGCCTCAACTGGGCCGGCTTCTATCTGGTCAGAAAGAATGAACTGGTGCTCGGACCGTTCCAGGGAAAAACCGCATGTACAAGAATCCCCTTTGACAAGGGCGTATGCGGAAAGTGTTACCGGGAACAGACATCGCAGAGAATCGGTGATGTTCTCTCTTTCCCCGGCCATATCGCCTGTGACAGTGCCAGCCGCTCAGAACTCTGTGTTCCGGTCATCGTCAGCGGCAGGGTCATCGGCGAAATCGACCTGGATTCACCTTTCCCTGACCGGTTTACGGAAGATGAACAGGCGGAAATGGAAAAAGCCGCCGAAGATATCGCGGCAGCTTATATTTCCAAAGGCTGGATCATTGAATGAGGCAATGCCTCATTTTTGATTTCCATAGAAAAACTCCCGTTTCCGGGAGTTTTGCATTTATTAACCTCTTCTGAAGAAGCCCGGGATGACGTTGTCGTCATCGTCTGCCGCGAAGGACAGATCGTCGTCAGCTTCCTGAACAACGCCGGCAACAGGTCTGGAGCTTACAGGGCTCTTTGTCTCTGCAGGTCCGTCTGTTTCGATCATGGTCGGCTTCGGCAGGTCAAAACCTGTAGCGATAACGGATACGATGATGGAATCACCGATCTTGTCATTGATCGCAACACCGAAGATGATGTCGATGTCGTTGCCTGCGGCATCACGGATATAATCGACTGCTTCGCTTGCATCGTAAGCGGACATGCTTGCGCCGCCGGTTACGTTGATAATAGCGCTCTTGGCACCCTTGATCTGAGCTTCGAGCAGCGGTGACTGGATTGCACGCTCTGCAGCTTCTCTTGCCTTGTCTTCGCCGTCAGCCATACCGATTCCGAACAGTGCGGAACCCTGGCCTTCCATAACAGACTTGATATCGGCAAAGTCGAGGTTGATCATTGCCGGTACAGCAATCAGGTCAGTGATTGTCTGGACACCCTGACGCAGGATGTTGTCAGCTTCCTTGAATGCATCTTCGAAAGGAATGTGACCGATGACTTCCAGAACCTTGTTGTTGGAAATGATGATCAGAGAGTCAACATATTCCTTCAGCTGTTCCAGACCCTGTTCAGCCTGAACCATTCTTCTTCTGCCTTCAAAGGAGAAAGGCTTTGTAACGATACCGACTGTGAGGCAGCCGAGTTCCTTTGCGATCTTTGCGAACAGAGGCGATGCGCCTGTACCTGTGCCGCCGCCGAGACCTGCTGTCAGGAAGATCATGTCCGCGCCTTCCATGGATCTGCGGATTTCATCTTCGCTCTCAACAGCTGCCTTACGGCCGTTGTCAGGGTTTCCGCCGGCACCGAGACCTTCTCTGCCGAGCTGGATCTTGTTTGCTACAGGTGAAACATCGAGAGCCTGCAGGTCTGTGTTAGCCACAGAGAATTCGACACCCTGCACACCTTCCTGTACCATGCGATTGACCGCGTTGCTGCCGGCGCCGCCGACACCGAATACCTTAATCTTCGCGACCTGGTTGTAAGTTAAATCTGCCATAAACTTCATCCTCTCCCACTCAATTTAGTTTCTCTTGCCTTCTGAGAACAGACCTCTGAGTTTGTTAGTGAAGGTGTCCTCCCGGCTCCCATCTGATGACTTCTTATCCCGATAGGATACTGCTTTAATGAACGCATCCATGTCCAGGCTGTCGTCGGATTGACCGGTGATCGGCAGTTTGTCCTGATATGCGTAAAATAGTCCGAGGCAGGCAGTCAGACCTGCGTTTCTTCCGCCGAGTGTTTCCGGAATGTAATATGTTACCGGTACACCGAGTGTTTCCTGCAGAAGAGCGTCCAGTCCCTGGGTTTCGCCGCCTTCTCCAGTAATCATAACAGCTGTTTTTCCTGCTTGCAAGATTGGAACGCACGTTTTCGCTATCGCATTCAGCCATACCTGGATGCCGTCATGGACACAATCGACCAGTTCCTGCTCGTTGATTGTGCGGGTTTCGCCGTCCACTGCCCAGATGTGCACCGGGTTCCGGGAGCACTTCGACGCATCGAGACGGACGCTGTACTTGAGAAGCTCCACCGCCATGTCGGTACGGATGCCGTACTGGTCGGTGACTGCGGAAGCGATGGTGCCGAGGCCGACCGGCATCAGGGCCGCGGTTGTCAGCCTGCCGTTGCGCAGCAGACCGAGCGTTGTCGCCTCACGCTCCATCTTGAGAATGATGACCTGGTGGTCAATCGCCTGGTTGAACAGGGCCGATTCCTTGCCGACGCCGTAGACATCCAGGAAGATGTCCATGACGGAAAGGCCTGCATTCTCGACACATGTGACCAGATCGTAGGACAGCTGTCTGTCTGCACAGAGCAGATCAATGTCCACGGTCAGCTGTGAGCATCTTTCCCCGAGGGGAATCCGGCGGGTTGAAATCCCGTTGACTGTATACTTGACGCAGACTGTCTGGATCAGCGCGTATGCCCTGCCGATATCCATCGATTCTGCTTTTTTGATTGCGTTTCTGACATCCTGAATTGTGACAACCCCATCAATTCCCTCAACATCAACCGTTGACTTGAATGAATATCTCTTGGCCTTATAGGAAGGAATTGCCAGTATGACTCTCTGCACTTCGGCGCCGATCATCTTTTTCGCATCGGCGGCGGCAGTGCGGACTGCGTTTGTAACTTCTTCTGGATCAGTCACTTTATTGTAGGAGATTCCGTTCACCGGAACCCGCTCAACCTTTATAATATTGAAGCGTGTGTTGAAGAATTCACCGACAATGAGCCGGATTTCGTGATCAGCGGCTTCCACGGCCGCAAAGATCTGTTTATCACTCGCCATGACGTCTCCTTTCCATTAACGTAGTTTATGATACCACAATTCGATATTGAAAAACAGAAGATTGCCAGTGAATGCAAGGCCGTGCGGTTTATGATTCTTCAGATTTTCCGGTTGCATTCAAAGATATTATGTGGTAGAGTTTTCTAGCAATTGTGTGAAGGAGGTTATGGTATGTCCAGAGTTTGTGCCGTATCCGGTA
>JAUNJW010000369.1 GCA_030533035.1 Erysipelotrichaceae bacterium | reverse complement strand
CATTCTTGATTCGCACATGACCGCCATGATTGCGCAGAGCGTATTCTGTCTGTCTTTTTCTTCCGGCATCCAGAACAGCGAAGGATCCATGTCTTTATAGCGGATATTGTCCGACTGCAGGGCGTTGATTTCCAGAACATCGTTGAATGCCCTTCTCGCATTGAGATTGATGCAGCCGCTGACAGCGTTCCAGCCGTCGTTGTTCACTGTCGATGTGGACAGCGGCACGCCGTTTGACAATGCCAGCAGGATCCCGGCAAAGATCATCATCAGGAAGAAGGCCCTGAGCATATTTACGGAAGTATGCCGGAATAAAAACCAGCACAGAGCCGCAGCCAGAAGATTCATCGTGACCCCGCCAAGGTTGTAAATCACAAACGGAAACAGGGCTGTTCTGTCTCTGGGCGGCGCCATCAGGCACTGGCCGGCCGTTCCGGCGACCGAATACTTCTTTTTCCTGATCACTCCGTTCTGTCTGATCAGGGCATAATTCAGAATCCTGAATGACACGAAGCGGTAGCCGCCGGCCAGCCCGAACACAAGGTGGCCGCCTTCATGAAGAATCAGGTGCAGGTAAATGGCCGCATAGAAAAAGACAAGGATCATCAGGATATGCAGCAGATATAATTCGAGCGGTTCTGACATATCAATAACGGAATCAATCAGATCCGACGCATTGATGCCGATCCAGAAAACGATTCCCGCGGTTGTAAGAATGCTGATAATGTTAAAGAATTTTTTCATCGCTGTTATTCTACCATATTCACGTTGTCAGTATCCGCACTGTTGAAAAAAGGGGCCTAATCGCCCCCGTGATCAGATCAGATATTCAAGTACAGAATCGCCCCACTCAGGCATTTCCACACTGAAGTTGTCGGCAATGGTGGCACCGATGTCCGAGAATGACGTGCCTGTTCTCAGCAGGCCGTATCCTTTGAAGGAAGGGCTGTAAAGAATCAGCGGGACAAGTTCCCTTGTATGGTCGGAACCGGTCCAGGTCGGATCGTTGCCATGGTCGGCGGTGATCATCAGCAGATCATCATCCTTCAGCAGCGGCATGAGCTCACCGAGTTTTTCATCGAAGCGCTCAAGCTCGTCCGCGTATCCCTGCGGATTTCTTCTGTGGCCCCATTTGGCGTCAAAGTCAACCAGGTTGACGAAGCAGAGACCGTGGAAATCCTTCTTCGCGGTATCGATTGTCTGTTCCATGCCATGGACGCTGGAAGTCGAATGGAGCGCCTCCGTGACGCCTTCGCCGACAAAGATGTCATTGATCTTGCCGATGGAAATCATGTCAAATCCGGCGTCTTTCAGGCTGTTGAGAACGGTTCTGCCGACCGGCTTGAGGGCGAGGTCATGGCGGTTGCTGGTGCGCACAAACTCCCCTGCCCCGGGTCCGACAAACGGTCTGGCAATGACACGGCCGACTTTCCATTTGGGAACCATTGTGATTTCCCTTGCGATGTCGCAGCAGCGCAGGAGCTCATCCAGGCCGAATGTCTCTTCGCTGGCCGCAATCTGCAATACTGAGTCTGCCGATGTGTAGACGATCATCTCGCCGGTCTTCATGTGTCTTTCGCCGAGTTCATCCAGGATTTCGGTTCCGCTGGAAGCTTTGTTGCCGATGACCTTGTGGCCGGTCTTTTCTTCCAGCTCCGCAATCAGGTCGTCCGGAAAGCCGGTATCCGTAAATGTGACGAACTTTTCCGGAATATAAAGACCCATCATTTCCCAGTGGCCTGTCATCGTGTCCTTGGAATTGGAATGTTCCTGCAGCTTGAGATAATATCCCAGCGGATTGTCAACCGGATCAATATGGCGGATATGCTTGAGATTGAATGTGCCGAGCTTCTGCAGATTCGGCAGACTGAAGGATTCAACGCTGTCA
>JAUNJW010000138.1 GCA_030533035.1 Erysipelotrichaceae bacterium | reverse complement strand
GCTCCCTGTATGAAATCCATCTGACCTGCTTGGGACTGTCGATGATGCGCGGATCAGCGGTCATGACACTGTCGACATCGGTCCAGTTTTCATACAGCGAGGCTTTGACGCTTCTGGCGATGACGGCGCCGGTGACGTCGGAGCCGCCTCTGGTAAAGGTGGTGATTTCACCATGGGTGTCAGCCCCGTAGAAGCCGGGAATCACCGCATGCGAGAAATTGTCCAGCAGCGCCCCTGCTGTCCTGTATGTCAGGTGATGGGAAAGGATATGGTTTTCCTTGAAGATAATCAGGTCTTTGGCATCGATAAACGGCCATCCCAGGTAATCCGCAAAAATCTTCGCGCTGAGATATTCGCCGCGGCTGGCCAGCCAGTTGGGATTGCAGTCAGGCGTCAGTCCCTTGCGGATCGCGTCGAACTCGGCGTCGAGGTCAAAGTCTGTCCCCAGCCCTTCAACGATTTCACGGAAGCGCTCATAAATGACAAGCAGCGTCGGCATGGTGTCATAGCCGTTGGTGATTTCCGAGTAGATTCTGTATAAAAGATCCGTGACCTTGATGTCGTCCTTGAAGCGCTTGCCCGGCGCCGAGACGATGACATAGCGTCTTTCATCATCAGATCTTAAGATGTCGGCACATTTTTTCATCATGGCGGCTGTCGCCATGGACGTGCCGCCGAACTTGACTGTTTTCATTTTTCACCTTCAAACAGCAGAAATTATATTATTGACGCAATGGTCAGTCAATCATCCCGCCGGATGAAACGTGCAAATCACTTTCATTCAGGCACAGCCGTGCTATGATGAAGTTAACAATAATGGCGAAAGCCTGGAGGATAATTCAATATGTTACGTGAAGTCACTTTCAAATCGTACAACGGGCGCGACACGGTCTACGGCTGGGTATATGTCCCGGCTGAGCAGCCGGTCGGCATCATCCAGCTGATTCACGGCTTCGGTGAGCATTCCCGCCGCTACCTGCATATGATTACGAGCTTTATGGAGGCCGGCTACATTGTCGCTGCCGATGACCATGTCGGCCATGGCAAGACGGCTGTTGAGAACGACACCTGGGGCGACTGGGGCACAGCCGGCTTTGAAACCATGGTGGAAGACGAAAAGAAGCTCCATGACCTGGTGGCAGAACTGTACCCGGGTATCCCCTATTTCATGTTCGGCCATTCCATGGGCTCCTTTATCACAAGAATGTATATGGCAAGATACGGCGATGACCTCGCCGGCGCGACAATCTGCGGCACCACCGGTGTCTGGCCCGGCCTTGATGAGAACATCGCTGTCCTGAAGCAGCTGATTGATGAAGGCAAGGGAGAAGAATCCGATCCCACCCTCGGCGCCAGATTCATGGGCTGGATGTTTGCCAGATGCACAGAGGGCGTCAAGCTCGGCAACGAATGGATCTGCGATGACGAATATGTCCAGAAAGACCATGCCGAAGACCCGTTCGACGCTTTCACAAAACCCACCAGCAACCGTGCCTGGCTGTATTTCAACCAGATGATGGAAGACATTACCGGCGAAGAGTGGGCAAAGAAGGTTCCGGTGAATCTGCCGATTTACAACATTGCCGGCGACCAGGACCCGGTCGGCCAGTACGGCACCGGCGTCTACCAGACAGCCAACTGGCTGGCAGACACAGGCCATGACGTCACCACCGTTCTTTACACCGGCTACCGCCACGAAATCCACAATTACAAGGAAATCAAGGATACCGTGGAACAGGGCATCATCGCCTTCTTCGACCTCTGCCTCGAGTAGAATCTTCAAAGATCAGAACGCATAACACCTGAAATAATCCCGTCTCTGCAGGAACATGTCCGCAAAGGCGGGATTTTTATGAATGAAAATTGTCTTTCTGAGCCTGCCTGCACATGGCCGGTGTTCTTTTCCCGCATATTCTGCTGCGGTAAGGCATACTGCCTCCGCGTCCGCCGGGATTGAAAGCGGCGGCATCTCAGTATATATTTATTCTCAGATATGGAGAACTGATTATGAACAAGGATACATTGATTGCGGCTGCGGTAAACGCGATTACAGTGGGACTGATCGCTTACGCACTTCAGATTTTTATCATGAGAAGCGACCAGACATACGCGCTATGGTTCGCGGTTATGCTCGGCGCGGCTGCCGGACTTGGTTATTTTGTCGGCAGAGCCAAAACCAAAAAGTAAACCTCAGGTGCCTGTACGGCGCCTTTTCTATTGCTCTTATGATGATCTGCCTTCCGGTGAATCATCTTTTCTTCTGCGTCTTTTCAGAATTCAATCATCCTCTTGCGGAACGCGGCCGGATACATATACAGTCTCTGAAAAAACAGATTTCTCTGCAAATCCATGGCAGACAGGAAAATACTGATGAAATAACGTATAGTATTGTTAACAGACTGCATCCAGCCAGACCATAATGAGGAGAAAAGCCGGCATGACGGAAGAAAGAAAAACAGAGGAAAATACCAATATTCTGGAAATCCGCTGCCCGCAGTGCGGCGCACCGGCAGGATATGACATTATCAGACAGCTGTATCTCTGCGGCTACTGCGGCAGTCAGGTGACAGTCCGCGACGCGAATCTGCAGGTCCATGGATTCCGGAAGATCCGCTCAGAGAAACTGCGGGAATCGATGAAGCAGTATCATCTGTGCCGGGCTTCCTGTACAGGCTGCGGCGCTGCTGTAGTGTTTGAAGAAAGCGAAGCCCTTTCCTCCTGTTCCTTCTGCGGCAGCAGCCTGGTGCGCAGAGATTATCTCAGCAGTGAGGACATGCCGGAAAGCGTGATTCCGTTTGCCCTGACGGAAGCGGAAGCCAGGGAACGCCTGGAAGAATGGTGCCATGAAAACCGTACAAAAGCGGAAGCCCGCCATCTGAAAAAGATCACTGACAGACTCAGGGGGTTTTATCTGCCCTATGAGATGGTGCGGGGGCCTGTGGCGATGGATACCGGCCGGATGGACATCGGTAAAGAATACAGCTGCGAAGGCTTTATGAACTGTGAGTTCATCAACCGTTCAAAGCAGCTGGACAATCTGCTGCTCAACGGCATGGAGCCGTATGATCTTAAAGACCTGAAAGGATTTGACTTCGGGTATCTTGCCGGCCAGCGGGTCAAAATATCAGATCTTGATGAAGAAGTGCTGGCAGACAGAATCAGGCAGGAGACAGCCGTCTCCTATACACCCTATGTCAGAAAAGTGTTTCAGACCAGGGCTGTATTGATCTCGCCGGATGTGAATTCCGCCCTGCGTCTGCCGGTGCTGCTGCCTGCTTATTATGTTTCAGAGGGAAACCTGTGTGCGGCTGTCAACGGCCAGACCGGAAAGGTCAGTGTGCGGGCCGAGAAGAAATCCTATTACTATTTCCTGCCCTGGTGGCTGAAGGCAATTCTCGCGACTGTGCTGATCTGCCTGGTTTTCACCGCGGCCGCATTCCTTCTCGGCATGGGTCTGAAGGAAGCATTCCTGATTGCGGGAATGCTCGGGATTGTCATGATCGTGATTATGCTCTGTCTCTTCAGTGATTATTCAGGCGGCACATTCGCAGTTGAAGCAGGCCATGAGATTTTCACCTCCGGCAAAAAGACATTCCACCGTGAACGCGGCGGCCTTGTGATGGATGACGAAGTCCTCGAAAGCCGGGTGGAGGAACCTGTATTCTTCTATAAGATCAAAGACAAAATGGAACCGGTGATCCTGAAATTCGCGACGCCGTGGCGGATCCTGCGGATGATCCTGACCGCGTTTGCCGCGGTGTTCCTGCCGGTGATCATCGCCCTGTTTCTCAACGGCTTTGATTTCAGGCGCCTGGAACTGGGCGGATCAGCGGTCTGGTTCTGTATCATGGTGCCGGTCGTGCCGGTATACCTGCTGAAACTGGGTATTCTGAATCTTTATGACAAGCCGCAGATCTGGCTTCTGAAAGAGGACGGAACCAGGCAGAGATATCATGATTATTCGGATGTACTTAACCGGGAAAACATAAAAGCCTTTCTCCGGCTTCTGTTTGTGCCGCCTGTCTGTTTTGTCATCTGGATCTGCATCGCTGTATTCTGCGCAATGTGCTGGTGGACGGCTTTCGGCTTCGGAATATGAAAAGGGACCGGTCAGAACCGGTCCTTAAGTTTTTTCAGATCAGATTGGTATAGCCCATCATCCATTCATCGACTTCCCTTGCACATTCAAGGCCTTCCCGGATTGCCCAGACAACAAGCGAAGCGCCCCTGTGCATATCGCCGCACACAAAGATACCCGCCGCATTTGTCCGGAAGCTGTTTTCTTCTGTGGCAACCGTATTGCGTTTTGTAAGATTGATGCCAAGAGAAAGCGGAAGCTCTGCTTCGCAGCCGGTGAAGCCGGCAGCGATAATCAGCAGATCACAGGGAACTGTTTCCCGTTCGTCACTGATGACAGCCCTGCCTTCTTCAAAATGAATGTCTGCGATTTCAACGGCCTTCAGGCTGCCTTCTTCTCTGATTAATGAAGTCAGTGTTCTGGAGAAGATCCGGGGATCGTGGCCGAATACATGGATTGCCTCCTCCTGTCCATAGTCTGTTTTGAGGACCCTGGGCCATTCCGGCCAGGGGTTGTCCTCATTTCTTTCCCTGGGCGGTGAAGGCATCATTTCAATCTGGGTAACTGAGGCGCACTGCTGGCGGATCGCCGTTGCGGCACAGTCATTGCCGGTATCGCCGCCGCCAAGAATCACCACATGCTTTCCGGCGGCATTCACTTCCGGAAGATCCGGAATATGGCGGGTTGTTTCAGACAGATAATCGACTGCCATGATAACGCCGTCAGTCTGCTCAATGCCCTCAACCGCGGGCATTCTCGCCTGTCTTGCCCCGCAGGCAAGGATCACGGCATCGTATTCTTCCTGCAGCTGTTCAAGGGAAATATCCCTGCCGACAGCTGTATTTGTTATGAAGGTCACCCCTTCTTTACTCATCAGATCTGTCCGGCGCTGAATGACTTTCTTATCCAGCTTCATGTTGGGAATCCCGAACATGAGCAGACCGCCCGGTTTTTCATCACGTTCGTACACAGTCACATGATGGCCGCGGATATTCAGCCGGTAAGCTGCCGCCAGTCCTGCCGGACCGCTGCCTACAACAGCTACTTTTTTATCAGACCGCACCGGGATTTCAGCCGGCCGGATCAGATTTTCAGCGAATCCTGTTTCCGCCAGCCAGCGCTCATTGTCACGGATGGTGACGGGATCGCCGTCGCAGCCGTTGATACAGGCTTTTTCGCACAGTGCCGGACATACCCTGCCGGTAAACTCCGGAAAGGGATTGATCTTGAGCAGCCTGTGCAGAGCGTGCTCATCATGACCGCGGTAAATGTGATCATTCCATTCGGGAATCAGGTTATGGAGCGGACAGCCCGTCACCATGCCGTTCAGTCTGATGGCTGACTGGCAGTAAGGAACGCCGCAGTTCATACAGCGTGCTGCCTGTTTCCGCCTTTCTTCAGGACCGGATGAAACACGGATCTCATCATAGTCATGAATTCTTTCATCACAGGCACGCTCGCCGTCCTCATTTCTCTGATAGAGAAGGAATCCGTCCGGTTTTCCCATTATTCACCTCCGCGGGCATGGGTCAGATCAGTGAAAGCTGCCATTTCGGCGTTCTCCCTGCTGATGCCCTGCTCTTCATAATATGAGATTCTCTCCACCATGGCCTGGTATGGCGCCGCGATGATTTTCTTGAAATGCGGCAGCCATTCCTCTTCGTTTTCGAGAATTGCCTTAGCCTTGGGAGAACCCGTTTCTCTGTAATAGTCCTCCAGAATTTCCCTGAGCTGATGAATATCATATTTTTCTGTCACTTCTTTTAAAACCAGTGAACCGGGACTGATA
>JAUNJW010000368.1 GCA_030533035.1 Erysipelotrichaceae bacterium | reverse complement strand
CTGGACTTGCAGAACAGCAGCATAACCAGACACACAGCGACTGTGGACTGACCGACAACTGTCATTAAGGACATACCGATCGGGTTTGTTGTTTCCCCTGCCAGTCTGGCAGCGTCAATCGAGAGATAGATCGGCATGAAGATACCGGCACAGACATTGAATCCGTGGATACCGAACCACCACAGGAACTGGATGAAGACCTGCATGAACAGATAGCCCGGTAAGGAACCGCCGATGTTTGTCAGGGGGATCTGCAGATATGTATAGATCAGATCATGGATACTGCCGAAGGATGTGTTGGCGAAGATAATCGCGACGAACATGAAGACCAGAGCCAGCAGGAATCCCGGGATCAGGGAAGCGAAGGACTTTCCGACAAAGGGAGGAACGCCGTCCGGCATTTTGATGACCCAGCCCTTCTTCTGGAAGAGAACGAACACTTTCGCGGTGATGACGGAAACGATCATGGCAACGAAGAGGCCTTTGCAGCCGAGCCAGCCGAAGCCATAGGAGAGCTCACCAGCTTCATCGATGATATACGGTGTCACGATCAGGAAGTTGATCAGTGAGAGGATGCCGGATGAGAGTCCGTCTTCACCCTCGTTGTTTGCGTATGCGTAGCCGATGGAGAATGCCGCGTAGATCGCGAACAGGCTCATTGTGACATTGTAGGGAATCAGCACAAATCTGCTCAGGCCGCTGGCAGCCAGCCAGTCTGTCCAGGCACTGATCGGGAAGTTGGCGATCAGATAGAATAATGAGCTGATGATTGTGACCGGCAGGATGGACATGAAGCCCTTCGAAACTGCCTGAAGTGATTTGTTGCTGTTCACCCATGCGGAGAACGGCAGAAGAATTTTTTCAACCAGTGAGTTGATCTTTTCCATAATGCATGTAAATATTCCGTTTTGTATTTTTATTTTGGAATATTTTCCTCCTCGGCTATAATATAGCCCTCTCGCGAGGGCATGTCAACATAAAATTGCAATATTTTCCAATATTTTTACTTCTTTTTGGAATTTTTTCCTTTTTGTTTTTCCTGTGAAATATAGTCCACCAGAATTGCGTTGAAAACCGAGTAAACCGGAACATCTTCCAGCAGCGATCCCCTGGCAACGGAAAGCGACGGCAGCACAATGAAGTCATCGGCAATACTGCTGTTATTATTCGAAGTGATCATCACAACCCGGCAGCCAGTGCTTTCTTTCAATTCTGCTATTGCCTTCATGATGCCGGATTTCCCGGAGACACTGTATACGATCACCAGGTCATTCCTGCCCACGCACATGTCCACTGACTTGACTGCCTCACCCGAATCCAGAACAGTCGCCCGGATCCCGAACATCAGCAGGGAATAATACATCTGCATGGCGCTGACATGGGAATTGATCATGCCGGCCAGGTATACTGTGCGGGCTTTGATGATTTCAGAAGCCAGCCCCTTCATTTTGGACTCGTCCGCCGTATGGTGGATCAGCCGGATGGTGTCAGCGTAGATATTCTCCGCGGATGTGATCCTGTCCTCTTCGCTGTGATCTCTGTCATCAGGGCTGTTGACATAGTTGATCACGGCGTATTTGAATTCAGAATAACCGCTGTAGCCCATTTTCTGGGCAAAGCGCATAATTGTTGTCTTGGTGACGCCGATCCTATCGGAAAGCTCCTGGATGGAACAGTTCTGCACCAGTTTCAGATCCGCGCAGATCATGTCGCATGCCTTCGCTTCATTTTTGGTCAGGGTGCTTCGTTTCAGCTGGATATTGTCCATGAAATTCATAAGCGGCCTCCTTTTTTGGAATATTTTCCGTTTTCATTATAAATGAATGGAAACACGTGCTCAACGGTCTGCACTTCAAAAAGAAAGACAGGCTGCGCCGCACGCAATGAAAAAGA
>JAUNJW010000137.1 GCA_030533035.1 Erysipelotrichaceae bacterium | reverse complement strand
GGTGCCGCCGGCATTCTCCACAACGAACAAAATATGGGCCTGGGAAAAAGTCAGCCCATGTTCGCGCAGATCATTGTCACCGGATGCCTTCATTCGGTCACTGATATTCTTGATCAGAAATCCGATTCTGTACTGAGGCATACTGTCTCCATTCTGTAGCTTGCTACAGTTTTATTGTAATACCTTGCCATGTAAAGTCAATTCCCCGATTAAGGAAAAGTGAACCCTGTTTTCTATATTTTAGTCCGCAGTGAAAAACCAGGTACAGCAACCGGCGGAAAGATTACGGAATTATACTTTCCGAATATCATTTCACACAATCGAACGTGTCATTTCATGAAATTCATGAAATTCAGTTTCTTCAATTCACTAATAAGTCTATAATTTATTTGAAAGATTCAAGAAATAATTAATTGAATCGTTACACAATAACAGGAGTTTTTTATTATGAAAAAACGGAGCAGTCTGCCCACAATGAAGGATGTCGCAGCTGAGGCCGGTGTGGCCCTCGGAACAGTATCAAAAGTTTTCAACGGCATCCCGGTCGGTGAAAGCTACCGGCTGAAAGTTGAGGAGGCCGCGAAAAAGCTGGGCTATCAGGTAAATAATTATGCCCGCGGCATGCGCACCAACAAAACCAACACAATTGCCATCATCATGCCCATACTCAGCCATCCCTACTTTTCAAAACTGACCGAATGCATCTGCCGCGAGCTTGACGAGAACGGCTACAGCGGATACATTGCCATTACTGACCGCAACGAGCAGGCGGAAACCCGCTGCATACGGATGGTCATGCAGCATAAGGCTGACGGCATTATTGCCCTGACATACAAACCGGATCTTGAAAATATCGGCAATATTCCATTCATCAGCATCGACCGTACATTTTCCGGATCAGTCCGCTGCGTTTCATCCGACAACTACTCCGGCGGTCAGATCGCCGCTTCCACGCTGGTACAGCTGGGATGCCGCAAACTGCTCTTCTGCAGGACCGGTTCCGATATTCCCGGTGAAACCGACAAACGGCGGGCCGGTTTTGAAAACTGGTGCCAGACGAACAGCATTCCGTATGAATCGCTCGTCACCGGTGATGACGCCAAAGGTCTTCAGGCGGTGATTGCGTCCCTGATCGATGCCGGCACATTTGATTTTGACGGAATCTTCTGCAGTACAGACAAACTTCTGTTTGAAATCCGCTCCTGCCTTAACAAAAAAGGGATCCGGGTACCGGAAGATGTCCAGATGATCGGCTTTGACGGCATTACGGATTTCTGGACCGAAAAACCGATCTGCTCAACAATCGTCCAGCCGGTTGAGCAGATTGCAAGGGTAGCTGTGCAGGCGGTTCTGAATTATGACAGCGAAGAAGCACCGAGTCTGATCTGTCTGCCGGTCAGATACCAGGCCGGACCGACAACCAGAGACGGAGAATATGGCGAGTGAATACCTGAAATGGAAATACCGTGACGTCCGGCAGCGGGAAAAACATGAATATACCCCGGAAGAAAAAAGAAGAAACTGGTGGCATTACAACAAATGGTTTGTCATCGGCGGCGTCATCGGTGCCATCCTGCTGACAGATCTTGTCCTGACCATGCTGGGATTGCGGACCCGGCATCCGGATGTTCAGATTGCTTTCCTGACAGAGTATGAGGTTTCACCATCCGCAGTGAAAACGCTGCAGGACAGTCTGGCCGCGTATGCGGATGATTACAACGGCGATAAAAAAGTCATTGTTGAAGTCCGACAGTTTGTCATGCCGGACAACCCGTCAGAGGAACAATCCCAGATTGAATATGCATCACAGATTGCCCTTCTCGGCGATCTTGAAGAATGCGGCAGCTTCCTGTTCATGATCAGAGATCCCGATGCTTTCCAGAACAGCTATGAGGTACTTTGTTATCCCGATGGAACCCTTCCCAAGGAAGGGACAGCCGGCAGTGACTGCGCCATTGCCGCGGATACCCTGGAGGCTTTTGCGTCTGAAGAGATCAATCCCCTTCTCAGGGAATATCTGAAAGAGTATTACATTGCCCGCCGCGGTTTCTGGACAGACAGAACCTGCGCCAATTATGAAGGCTGCGCTGAATTCTTCGCAAAGATCATCCAGCCCTGAACTTCAGACAAATCACAATCATTACATACCGAAAAGACTCACCGCCTGGTGAGCCTTTTTCTGTTTCCATCAGTTTCAAAAAAAAAGAACAACCATTTGCCGCCTTCCGCCGCGGCAGTCCGGTTGTTCTTACAGAGGAGGGAACCGGCAGTACAGGGAGGGGTGTCACTGTGCCGCCAATTCTGAATCATGAAAACCTTCTGTTGTTATTTTGTTCAGTCAAATGAAAGATCGTATTTCTCAACATCCATCACTGCGACGCCGTCAGAACTGAAACTGATTCCGTTTGCGGACTGAGGAGTATAGAAAGTTGTTGAGATGACCTGTTCGCCGTCGTTGATAAATACTTCCGCGCTGAACCGGTCAAGGATCACCCGCAGCTTAATGAAACCGTCGGTGTCCTTTACCTTCATCTTGCGCTGGTTGATGACTGCGTTCCGGATTCCGGAGTAACGTCTGTCAACTGTAACGAAACCGTCGCTTCTTCTGTAACGGACAGAAACGAACATATCCTCGCCCTGGGCGAAACGGAGTTCAAAGTGCTTGTAATCTTCTGTTTCATGCGGTCTGACATTCACTGTCATGTCAATGATTCTGCCATTGACGCCTTCAAGGCTCATCCAGTCAGAAACAGAAATGTCTTTGTATTCAACTTTGTTCCGTCTGAGATTGTTCAGTTCGCGTACCGGAGTCTGGCAGAGGTGATTGTCAATGACATGGAGCTCACGGGGAGTCGTCATCATGCCGAACCACGGGAACTGATCCTTACTGCCGTAAACAATTGTTTCCCAGTTCTGCATCCAGGCGACCATAACCCGTCTGCCGTCCGGTGTCAACATGGTGGTCGGTGCATAGAAATCAATACCGCCGTCGATGGGCTGGTCAACTTCTTCGATCAGCTTTGTGTTCTCTTCGTCGAACTCACCGATCAGGCACATTGTACCGTTGCCGGAGTTGTACTTGGTCCGTGTCTTGCGCATATTCATCGGACTGCAGATCAGGACATGCTTGCCATCCAGTTCAAAGAAGTCAGGGCATTCCCAGATTGTTCCGAAACGGCCGTTGTTTTCGGCCAGGATTCCCTTGAACTGCCAGTCAAAACCGTCTTTGCTGGTGTAGTAAGCGATGCGGCCGTCCTTGTCCTTGCAGGCGCACATAACAGCAGCGAACAGTCCGTCTTTCTGGCGGAAAATTTTCGGGTCGCGGAAATCGTAGCGGCTGTAGCCTTCCGGCAGATCCTTGCTTGTCAGGACAGGATTGCCTTCATACTTGACGTACTCTTCACCGTCTTTGTCTTTGATTGCGACACATTGCTGCTGGACATATACCTGATATTTGTCAGTGACATTGACACCAGTGTAAAACAGGAGATGGCTTCCGTCATCAAGCTCAATGGCACTGCCCGAGAAGCAGCCGTCGGCGTCCGGTCTTGTGTCCGGAGCCAGAGCAGCTGGCTGATATTTCCAATTTAAAAAGTCCTTGGTTGTGGCGTGGGCCCAGTGCATGGGGCCCCAGCGGTTATCATAAGGAAAATACTGATAAAACAGGTGATATTCACCTTTGTAATAAGAGAATCCGTTAGGATCATTCATCCATCCTGAGTATGAGGACAGATGGAAGAGCGGCCTGTCGGTTTCCGGGACAGCTTTCCCGATTTTTTCTTCATACTGCCGCGCGTCTTTTAGTGTCTGGCTGCTCATAATTAATTTCCATTTCTAATGAATAATATGGATATCTCCCGGCGGGTAAGCCGGGAGATACCCATGAATAATAAAGTTCAGTTGATTATTTGTTGAAAGCGTCGAAATACTTCTGGTGGATTTCGAGATATTCGCTCAGGCCATAAGCTTCGAGATCAGACTGCAGCTTATCCCATGCAGCATCATCGAAACCGTCTTTGACAGCGTTGGACTTGAACTCGTTGATAGTCTTGTTCAGGTCAGCCTGGAGGTCAGAGCATCTCTTTGTGTCTTCTGTTGTCATGAAGACGTTCGGGAAGACATACTTGCCGTGGACGTCAGGTGTGTAGAAGTCCTTGATCCAGTCGAGACGATACTGAGCATCGTCAGGGCATGTAACGTAAACACCATAGTATTCATCAAGGATAGCGAGCGGGCCGCCGACTGCTTCAGCTTCACGTACTTCTACAGGGGAAGCATCGCCAAGCCATGTGTGCTTGAGCATCGGTTCGCCTTTGTCGTTCTGGCTCATCTCGAAGATATCGAAGTCATCGTCTTCGCCATATGTACCCCAGTTGTTCTGCGGGGACTGGAACGGATCATACATCTGGTCGAGCCAAGCGCAGACCAGAGCCGGGTTCTTGGCAGTAGCAGTAACTACACAGCGGCCTCTGTCGAAACCGGAAGTGAAGGAACCATTGTCAGGTGTGAGGTTTGTTGTGTCAGCTGTCAGAACAGGCAGCGGAATCCAGCTCTTGCCGGCAATCAGATCATCCATGGAGACCTGTGCAACGTTTGCAACGTCCCAGGAGAAGCAGACGCCGTAACGTCCGGACTTACCCTTGGCAACATATGTGGACCAGTCCTGAGTGAATGCTTCAACGTCGATCAGGCCTTCTGCATAGAGCTTGTGGAGCCATTCGAGACCCTTCTTGAAGCCTTCCTGTGTAGCAGAGCTGACAACCTTGCCTTCGTCAGTAACAACGATGTGTCTGCCCGGATCAGGATCGCCTAAGCCTTCGCCGAAGCCGTTGATCAGAATCATCGGGTCCTGGCCGCCGTCATTCATGATGCAGGACATCGGGATGATGTCGCCGTCGATATTGAATTCAGCCTTGAGCTTGTCAGCGTTGTCGCGGAAAGCGATCAGGACTTTTTCGAAATCGTCAACAGTTTCAGGAACTGAGAGTCCGAGGAAGTCGAGCCAGTTCTTGTTGATGAAGGACATGTTATCGAGCAGCTGAATCGCTGTCTTTTCATAACCGAGCTGTTCGATCCAGGGCAGAGCCCAGATGTGACCGTCTGCGTCTTCGCACATTGTTCTGTACTCAGGAGCCTTTTCGAAGACTGTCTTGAGGTTAGGCATGTACTTGTCGATATATTCTTCGACGTGGATGATGGCACCCTGCTTCGCATATTTCAGCAGGTCAGTGTCGCCGAAGCCGGCGGAGAAGACGAACTCAGGGAGTGTCTTGACGTTGGACATTTCAAGCTGGATCTTGTCTCCCCACTGGTCGCTCTGGATTGCTTTCCATTCAACATGTACGTTTGTCTGTTCTTCAAGGCGCTTGAAGATTGTACGGTTGTTAGGATTGGATTCTGTGCCTGCAGGGAAGTTTGTCAGGCCGTAAATTGTTGCTGTTTCAGCAAGCGGGAATGTCAGGTCAGCAGGATCGACATCTGTGCCGCTGCCGCCGCCGGAAGGTGTGCTTCCGCCGCCGCCACCGCAGGCTGTCAGAAGGACAACAGCCATCAGAGCTGTTCCGGCCTTCTTCATTGTGTTGTAAAAATTACTCATGTTACTTTTTTCTCCTAATTATCTAAGTAATTAACCCTTGATTGCACCAGCCATGATTCCGTTGTCGAAGTATTTCTGGAAGAACGGATACATAATCATGAGCGGTAAGCTTGAGATGATGATTGTAGCATACTTCAGCAGTTCAGCCAGCTGAGCACGGGCTGCTGTACTCTGCATATCGGAGACCATGCCGGGTTCCGGCTGGTTCTGAATGAGGATGGAACGGAGAACCAGCTGCAGAGGCTGTTTGGATGCGCTGTTGAGGTAAATCATTGCGTCGAAGTA
>JAUNJW010000367.1 GCA_030533035.1 Erysipelotrichaceae bacterium | reverse complement strand
GTCCGTCGCTTCTTCACTTGTCATCGGTGTCCTGACAGTCATTGCTTTGACAGTGCTTGCCGTCTTCGGCTTAAGGCCGCTGCTTGAATTGATCCATACACCGGCAGAAGTCATTCAGGAAGCCCATACCTACATCCATATCATCGCCCTTGGCCTGATTGTCATGTTCATGTACAACCTGGCTTCCAGCATGCTGAGAGCGATCGGCAACTCGGTCATGCCGCTTGTCTTCCTGATCATCTCCTCCCTGCTGAATATCTTCCTCGACGTGCTGTTTATCACCGTCTTCCATATGGGCGTTGCCGGCGCTGCGATCGCGACTGTCGCCGCCCAGGGTGTCTCGGTGGTTCTGTGCATTGTCTATATTCTCAAATACACACAGGTCCTGGTGCCGGAAGCGAAGCACTTCCGCTTTGACCGGGAACTGTATGGCGATGTCGGCGGCCAGGGCTATGCCATGGCGCTGATGGGCTCCATCGTTTCCGTCGGTTCGATCATCCTGCAGTCCGGCATCAACAGCCTGGGCACAGAGATCATCGCCGGCCATGTCGCCGCAAGAAAGCTCTATATGCTGTTCAACATGCCGTTTATGTCCATGAGCGTTGCCGTCAGTGCCTTCATCTCCCAGAACAAAGGCGCCAACCAGGGTCAGCGAATTCTCAGGGCCATGCGCGACGCCTACATCTATGACTTTGTCCTGGCAGCGATCGTTTCCGCCATCCTGTGGCTGAGCGCTCCGAAACTTGTGCAGCTGCTGTCCGGCTCCACCAATCCGGTCATCATCGCCAACGGTTCCAAGATGCTTTACATCGTCGGTCCCTTCTATGCCGTGCTCGGCGTCCTGATCCAGACAAGATTCGCCCTGCAGGGCATCGGCTCCAAGCTGATTCCGATGATCTCCTCCGTGATTGAGCTGATCGGCAAGATCCTGTTCGTTTACATCTTCATTCCGAAGTTCCAGTACAACGCCGTTGTCTGGTGCGAACCGCTGATCTGGGTCGCCATGACAGCCCAGCTGCTCTACGCGTTCAACACTAACGCTTATGTAAAGCAGATCCGCGCCGAGGCAAAGGAAGCCGCCGCTTAAAAAAGCCTGAAGATCCGCAGAAACGCGGATCTTTTCATATGCAAAAAAGACACCGGTCTGTTCCGGTGCCTTAAGCTTATTCAACTGTAACGCTCTTGGCGAGATTCCTCGGCTTGTCGACGTTGAGACCTCTGGCAACTGAGAGATAATAGCCCAGCAGCTGCAGCGGAATGATCGCCAGCGATGTCGCGAAGTTCTGGTCTGTCTTGGGAATATAGACGGTGAAATCAGCCGTGTCCTCGATGGAGTAATTGCCATAGCCGGTCAGCCCCATCAGATAGGCGCCCCTGGACTTGACCTCCACCATGTTGGAGCGGGTCTTTTCAAACAGCCTGTTCTGGGTGCAGACGCCGACCACAAGAGTGCCGTTTTCGACCAGTGAAATTGTGCCGTGCTTGAGTTCGCCGGCAGCGTATGCCTCCGAGTGGACATAGGAGATTTCCTTCATCTTCAGCGAGCCTTCCATCGAAATCGCATAGTCGATTCCCCTGCCGATGAAGAACATGTCCTTCGCGTTGGAATACTTCGCCGCGAACCACTGGATTCTTTCCTTGTCCTCCAGGATTCTTTCCATTTTGCCCGGCAGGGTTTCCATTTCGGTGATCAGTTCTGTATATCTGGCTTCATCGATGGTTTTCCTGACAAAGGCAAACTGGATGGCCAGCGCGTAGACAGCGATCAGCTGGGCGCTGTAGGCCTTTGTCGTGGCAACCGCGATTTCCGGTCCGGCCAGTGTGTAGAACACATGTTCCGCTTCCCTGGCAATGGAAGAGCCGACGACATTGATGATGCCCAGGGTCCGGATTCCTT
>JAUNJW010000366.1 GCA_030533035.1 Erysipelotrichaceae bacterium | reverse complement strand
GAAACGGACTGATCTTCGACGCCGTGAACAGAGATCCATATTATGCGGATATCCTTGTCAGGGACGGGAAAATTGTGTCCATCGGCCATGGTTTCAATGATGATGACATCATTGACGCCGCCGGCAGAAATGTGTATCCCGGCTTTGTGGAAGCCCACTGCCATCTGGGACTGGACGGCTACGGCATCGGTGTGGAAGGCAAGGACTACAATGAGCTCGGCGATATCTGTACGCCGCAGATGCGGGCTATTGATTCCTTCAATCCGTTTGATCCTTCTGTTGCCCTTGCGGCAAAGGGCGGTGTGACAACCGTCGCCACCGGCCAGGGCAGCTCCAACGCAATCGGCGGCACATGGATTGCCGTCAAAACCCGCGGTGTCAGTGCTGATGAGATGGTGATCAGAGATCCGGTGGCGATGAAATGCGCTCTCGGTGAAAACCCCAAGCGTGTCTACAAGGAAAAGGGCAGTTCGGCCAGAATGTCGATTGCCTCGCATATCCGCAATATGCTCTATCTGGCAAAGGACTACATGGCCAGAAAAGAGGCGGCCGGGGATGATCCTTCAAAACTGCCGCGCTTTGACTTCAAATGCGAGGCGATGATTCCTGTTCTGAAAAAGGAAATCCCGCTGAAGATCCACTGCCACCAGGCCAATGACATCCTGACCGCCATCCGCCTGGCGAAGGAATTTGACCTGAAAATGACGCTTGAGCATGTCACCGAAGGCCATCTGATCGCTGATCAGCTGGCAGCCAATAAACAGTACATGCTGGCGGTCGGTCCGACGATGACCCACGCCGGCAAGTTTGAGACGCGCAACAAGTCATTTGTCACACCCGGTATTCTTGCGAAGAAAGGATGCCATGTCTCGATCATCACGGATTCACCGGTCATTGAACAGGCATATCTGCCGATATGCGCGGGCCTTGCCGTCAGGGACGGCATGGATGAGTTCGACGCCCTCAGGGCCATCACGATCAGCGCGGCTGAGCATATCGGGGTGGATGACCGTGTCGGTTCCATATCTGAAGGGAAGGATGCGGATCTCGTGATCATGAACGGCTCCTGTTTCGACAGTATGTCGGTGATTGAAAATGTCCTGATTGACGGCGAAAGAATCAGGCTCTGAAGAAAAAATTAAAGAAGCAGCCCGGGCTGCTTCTTTTCTGTGCTTGCGCTGCATGCATGTGAATGGTATATGATTAATGTCAGGAGCAGTAGATTTATGCCTGAATTTGTCAAACCCGAAATATCTGAACTTTCATTCGTGAAAAAAATGCTGGGCAATGAACACACCATGGACTGGCTCGGCCACACCATTTCTTTTGAGAAAGAACACTGGTCCTGCTTTTACAGGAAATATGTGGACACGGATCCGAAGGAAAACTTTTTCCGTCTGATCTGGTGCCCCGGCTGCAACGATTTCGTCGGCGCTGCCGCCTATGTTCATAACAGGGAAACCGGCCGCCATGACCTGAAACTGCTGATCGACAGCTCAAGAAGGTTCTGCGGGTACGGACGCTGGGCACTTAACGCCCTGAAATCAGCTGCCCGGGAAAACGGGATCAGTGCCCTTGCCTGCCGCGTCCGCAAGGATAATACAGCCTGGGACTTCCTGGAGGAATACGGCTTTTCAAGAGAAAAGGAAGATGACAACTTCTGTTTTGAAATCTGTCATTTATGATTAAAATGTAATTATGGAAGATTTCTGGCAGGAAAAGAAACCGCATAAGCAGAAGAAGGATTACAAGCTCTGGATCATGATCGGGGTGATTGTTCTGACAGTGATTATTGTCATGACATTCATCTTTGTGACAGTGCCCCTGTGGATGGATAACTGGTGGCGCTGGCTCAACGGTCTCTGAGTTATGCAGTACAATTTGAAAAAGCGCAGACGCGCTT
>JAUNJW010000365.1 GCA_030533035.1 Erysipelotrichaceae bacterium | reverse complement strand
GCATTTCTATTTTTTATTTCCATGCAGATATGCTGATCCGTATGGGCATATTCCCGGAATCCGCATTTCCTGTAAACATGGATTGCCCTTGCATTATCAGGATTTGTTCTTAAAAACACTCTTTTCAGCCCAAGCGTATGAAATCCATATCCGACCAGAGCAGATACCGCCTCCGTACCATATCCCATATCCTGCTTCGCGGCAGTTATGGCAATCCCGAGTTCCGCCTCATCGTGATCCGGATTCATCAGCTCTATGTTTCCAATGAACGCTCAGCTTTTCTTCTCAAGCATGGAAAATACCAAAGCTTCTGACTCCAGCGTTTTCCGGATCCATTCGTATTCCTGCTCCACAGTGTAAGGCTGTGAAGCGCCGCCGATCCGTCCATGGATGTATGTGCCGACGTGTTCATCGTCATTGACCATGATGAGATAGTCGTTCACCAGGCGTTCTGACACTTCAGCAAAGCTGATATTGTCTGATTCAAATATCTGCTTCATAATTCCTCCGCGAATCCCGCCAGACGGAAATTCTCACGCTCCGTGATAACGGTACTCCAGCCCGTAATCATGACTGTCCGATTCTTTATTCAGGTAGTCATAGCCCTCTTCCGAGACAATCTGAAATCCGCATTTTTCATGTGTTTTCAAAGACGCGGCATTCGTCCTGCTGACGCAGCAGCAAAGCCGGAACGGACCGTTTTCCTTCAGTGCATCCGCTGTACCTGACAGAAGCATGGCTCCGTATCCCTTTCTTCTGCAGTCCGGACGTGTCTCCAGCGCTTCCAGCCAGTACAGGCCTTTCTGAATCATGCAGGTTCTCAGGGCGCTGACATAAACCCCATTGATTTCAAGAATCCAGTATGCCGCCTGCGGATTTTTGAAAAAGTCATTCTCCAGGAAATCCAGAAACCCTGCTTCGACTTTTCTGACAGCGGCTTCCTGATCCGGTTCGTCAGGGAAAAAATAGTCTGTGTTTTCATAATTGCTTTCGGAATATACATCCATCAGTTTCCGTGGATCCAGTTTCCGGTATTCCGTTATTTTCAGCAGCATAGTCAGTTCTCCATAGACTTCCGGCAGAGAGGGATCCTCATTGCCTGGTATCTGAAAATCAGTATCGGGCAGATATGACAGGCTGTATCTGAAATGCTCTTCAGCATTTCTTTTACAGGCCATATCCATAACATGACTCAGTCATGTCTGGGGTATGGCAGCTGACTTTGAACAGTCGCAATGATCCGGCCATTCTTTCTGTCTTCTTCCTGCATATGTCAGTATCTCAAAACATGTATTCAATACTTCACAAAAACGGGCATATCATATTCATCCCTGCCGTTTTCCGTGAAACCCAGTGATTTCCAGAACCTGACAGAGTCTTCTTTTTCACTGTTGATCTCGTAGTAGACCGCTCCGTCTGCCTTTGTGTATTCTTCCAGCGCCTTGAAGCATCTATGGCCCATGCCCTTTCCCCTGTATTGCGGAAAAACCCAGAAGTCCAGGATAAAGCACTTTCCGTCCTCACTCCGGTAAGTATTATACTGGGCAGCACCGGTGCGCCTGCCGTCCTCGGTAAAATATACCATGTGATGTCTGTCGGTGCCGCGTGTCATATGGTCCCTGATAATGCCTCTGTATTCCTCAGAGGAAAAGTATTCAATGTCTTCAGGGTCGCTGATGATTCCGTCATCCACAAGATACTTCAGATGGAGAGACCAGAATTCATTTATATTTTCGACAGGTATTTCCTCAACCGTGATCATCTTTCACCTCCGGTCTGCCTCTGACGCAGAAACCTGTATCATTTTTTTCTGAAGAAGGATTTGTCAGCCGGTTTGCTTTCAGACCAGGCAGACAGCAGCATAACCGTCAGAAAGCATATATGTCCCGTATACAGAAGCACATGTGAAAT
>JAUNJW010000136.1:1272-5942 GCA_030533035.1 Erysipelotrichaceae bacterium | reverse complement strand
GTACATCGGTCTCCAAAACCGCTGATGGGAGTTCGATTCTCTCTACCCCTGCCATAAGACATCCGGACAACCGGATGTTTTTTTGTGCCTTCCCAACAGAAAAACGGCAGCCTTACGCTGCCGTCATAACTCTGCAAAGACATCGATGCGCAGGTTCACAGAACCGCCCGGATATTCACTTCTTTTCTTTCCCGCTATAATGGTCGTGATGAAATATCTGAAGGAGGGAAATCCTCATGGGCAATGTCATGGAAAAGAACAGACGGTTTTATGATCAGTATGTCGCTGATCTGATCCATACCAGGTTTAAAGAATACGAAGACAGGATCGCGGTCGGCATTGCCGGAGAAGGTTCTGACTGCTTTGGGTATGATGATGAGATTTCCAGGGACCATGATTTCGGAACAGGCGTCTGCCTCTGGGTAAAGGATGAAGATATGGACCGGTTCGGTTATCTGCTGTCGATTGCCTACAATGAACTCGTGGATTCCGCGGAACGCACGTTTTATACCGACCGCCTGCGGGAAAGAAGAGGCGTCACGACGATCCGCAGCTTCTACTCTGACATTCTCCAGGTCAGCTGTGATACGGAACACTGCACGATGAGCGAAGAAAACTGGAAGAATCTGGATCACTCCTGCCTGAAAACAGCGGTCAACGGAGCTGTCTTCCGCGATGATCTCGGCGAGTTCACAGCCTTCCGCAATCTTCTGCTGGGGTATTATCCCGATAAGATCTGGCGCATGCGCATCGCGGAACAGCTGCATGCCTACGCTTCGTCCATCCAGGTCAACTACGCCCGCTGCATGAGCAGGAATGATATCGTCGCGGCTGAGCTGTGCCGTTCAAAAGGCCTCGCCGCCGCCATGGAACTGTTTTTCCTTCTGAAACGGGAATACCCGCCGTATTACAAATGGACATTCCGCGCTCTTGCGGAGCTGGACACGGAAGGCGTCTTCAGCGCAAAAATCCGCGAACTCGCGGAAGAAAAGCTGAATCTGCAGGCCTGGGACGGCACCCGCTATAATCCGAACCGGCAGAACTACAAAGACCGGATCGTATCGCTGTCTGAGGAAATCGCTTCCCTGCTGGAAGAAATGCTGCAGGAAAAAGAATTGATCCGGATCCGCAGCCGCTATCTGGAAATGCATGTGAATGATCTATTGCCAAAAAACGAACCCCGTCTGTAATGCGAAGCATCCAGGCGGGGTTTCTCCTACTGACGTGTGTTGTATATTTTTGCGACAGCGGCTTTGTTGCGGCCGATGAAAAGGATGGCTGAGACCGCTGTCAGCATTCCGAAGCAGAGCACCACGTTTCTGACAGGAAAAATGTCTCCGAGGGCACCGGCCGTGATTTCCCCGGTCAGCGCTCCGACTGTATTGAGCATGTTGAAGGCGCCGTTGAACCTGCCCTTCATGTCATCCGGCACATAGGCCTGGGTGGCGGATATGCGGATCGTGTAGCTGGTGATTCCCAGGATTCCTGTTACACCCATAATAACGGCCATGACCGGAACCGGGAAGAACAGCAGCATGCCTTCCAGAACCGAAGTCAGAATATAAACAGTGAAAGCGATCGTGTATTTGTGCTGCGGCGGAATCTCAAACTTATAATGCAGCATTCCGGCCACCGCCCTGCCGGCGGTCGCCATGCCGTAGACAATCATGAAGATATATTCGCCATTGGGGTACGTTCCTTTAAAATACGGCAGCATCAATACGCTTGTGCAGCCGCCGAAGACCGCCGAAACCGTGAAATAGGCGGCGATGGCCGAGAGTCCCCTGTCGCTGCGCAGATAGCGCACGCCGTGCTTTATATCCGTCAAAAGCTGTCTGCGCATATCGTCCGTATCGCGCTCTTCTTTTCTTGTCTCAATATATTTTTCTTCCGCTTTGATCTGCGTCTCCATCGAAGCCGCGATAAAGAAACAGACCGCGTTGGCCGCCAGCAGCGGCGCGATTCCCACAAGATTGTAGAAATAGGTCGCCACCGGAATCATGACCGCCGAAAAGGTTTCCAGGACTGAACTGATGGAATAGGCTTTCTGGTAATATCCTTTCGTGATCAGCATCGGATAGAAGCTCTGGAAAGCCACCATATAGACCGAGTTGATGGAACCGACGATAAATGTGCCGGCCGCCAGAAACGGGAAGGAAAACCAGCCTTTTGAAAGCAGGAATGAAGCCAGGGCATAGATCCCGGCGCTGACAAAGTCGAGGGTATAGATTGTCTTCTTTCTGGAAAAGCGGTCCATCCAGGCGCCGAACAGAACCGGCATGATGATCTGCGGCATCGTGAACAGGACAACGTAAATGCTGTAAAGCAGCGTCGAGCCTGTGTAGTCCAGCACAAGCAGGGAAAGCGCAAAACCGGACATCGCGTTTCCGAACATGGAAATCACGCTGCCCAGGGTGATAATTGTAAAGTCCCGGGTCCAGAGACCCTTTTTTTCACTGCTCATGAAGATGCTCCGTTTTTCATTATACATTTAATCGCGCACAGCTTCCTGTACAGTGATCCCAGAAGAACCATGTCCGCCGCCAGCCAGGCTGCGATTTCCGCCCAGATGACAGCCGGCCAGCCGATCATTTTTGAAACGATGACTGCCATGAAGACTCTGGCGGCGCATTCGGCGCAGCCGGAAATCATCGGCGTCACCGTGTCGCCGAGCCCCTGCAGGACGGATCTGACAATATGCAGGCCATAGAGGATGGGCAGCGTCTTTGCCATCAGGAAAAGAAACTCCGTTCCGGTTTCATGCGCCGCGGCCGCCATGGCGCCTTCTTCCTTCAGGAAAAAGCCGATGATGTCCCTGCCCGTCACGAGCATGCATATGCCGATGAAGGCAGCCGAAAGCGCGCCGATGACAAGTGAATCACGGATGCCCCGGAACAGGCGCCTATACTCCTTTGCGCCGTAATTCTGCCCGGTATATGTCACCATCGCAAAACCGTAGGCCAGCGCCGCCAGTTCCAGGGCGCCGTACAGTTTTGAGGCGGCTGTATAGCCGGCAATGGACGACAGTTCAAATGTATTGACCTTTGACTGGACAACGATTCCGCCGGCGGAAAGAATCAGATTCTGGATCATCATCGGCCAGCTCAGTTTCATCAATTCAGCGTCCAGTCCCGGCCGGCGTGTGAAATCCGCTTTTTGCAGGCGGATGATTTCCATTCCCTTCATGACTGCCAGACAGTAGAAGCCTGCCAGCAGCTGGGCGCATACAGTCGCCGCCGCGGCTCCCCAGACACCGGTGTGCAGCATGACAACCAGAAGATAATCGAGGCCGACATTGAACAATGCCGAAATCACCATCGCCGCCAGCGGGGTCTTTGAGTTGCCCAGCGCCCGCAGCATGGAAGAACAGTAATTCAGCAGCATCATCGCCGGCATGCCGGCAAACAGGACAGTCAGGTATTCTTCGGCCATCGGCCTGACTTCCAGAGGCGTATTCTGGAAAATCATGACCGGCCGGATCATCGCCAGCGAAGCCGCTGTCAGCACAGCGGTCATCATCACGGAAAGGATGACAGAACGCGCCAGCGCCCGCCTGACGCCGCCGGCGTCCTGAGCGCCGAAACGCTGGGCAATCAGGATGGAAAAGCCCTGGGCTGCCGCCTGGACAGCGGAAATCATCATATAGGAAAACCAGTCCGTCGAGCCGAGCGCCGCCAGGGATTTTACCCCGAGGGTCCGTGAGACGATCAGCGTGTCGGTAATGATATAGACCTGCTGGAATATGTTTCCGAGCATCAGCGGCAAAGAGAAGAAAAAGATCAGCTTTGCCGGGTTTCCTTCTGTCATGCGGCGGGTACGTTCACTCATGTGACTGATTCTATCACAGCATGTGCGGCAGATGAAATCAGATGTAATTTGAAGTACAATAGTTACGCATCAGGAGGAAAGCGATGGAACAGACATCCTTATTTGATGACAGAGCCGCGACCGGTCCTTTGGCCGACCGCATGCGTCCGCAGACACTGGATGAATATGCCGGACAGAAGCATCTGCTGGCTAAGGACAGGATTCTGAGAAGAATGATTGACCGCGATGAAGTGCAGTCAATGATTTTCTGGGGCCCGCCCGGCGTCGGCAAGACCACCCTGGCAAGGATCATCGCCCGCTGCACGAAATCGCATTTCATTGTTTTTTCCGCGGTCACAAGCGGCATCAAGGAAATCCGCGAAGTCATGAACAAGGCGGAGTCCGCCCGTTCCATGGGTGAAAAGACGATTGTCTTCGTCGATGAGATTCACCGCTTCAACAAAGCCCAGCAGGACGCCTTCCTGCCGTATGTGGAAAGAGGCTCGATCATCCTGATCGGCGCCACCACCGAGAACCCCTCCTTTGAAATCAACAACGCTCTTCTCTCCCGCTGCAAGGTCTTTACGCTCAATCCGCTGGACACGGAGGATATCCTCGACCTGCTGAAGCGTGCCCTGAGCGACCCGCGGGGATTCGGAAACTGGGATGTCCAGATTGATGACGATCTGCTCAGCCTGATTGCCAACTATGCCAACGGCGACGCCAGGACAGCGCTCAATACGCTGGAGCTGGCCGTCATGAACGGCCAGGGCGACGCGGTCCATTCCATCGTCACCAGGGAAGTCATTGATCAGTGCATCCAGGGAAAAGCGCTTCTGTATGACAAAAAAGGCGAAGAACAT
>JAUNJW010000136.1:0-1262 GCA_030533035.1 Erysipelotrichaceae bacterium | reverse complement strand
CAACCTGATCTCCGCCCTGCATAAATCGATGAGAAACTCAGACGCCGACGCGGCGGTCTACTGGCTGGCCAGAATGCTGGAGGCCGGCGAGGATCCTCTCTATATCGCAAGACGGGTTCTGCGCTTTGCCTCGGAAGACGTCGGCATGGCTGACTCAAGGGCCCTGCAGATCTGCACGGCCGCCTTCCAGGCCTGCCAGTATATCGGCATGCCCGAATGTTCAGTCCACCTGACCCACGCGGTTGTCTTCTGTTCCCTGGCGCCGAAATCCAACTCCCTGGAAGCCGCCTATATGGCCGCCGCCGAGGACGCCAGAAACATGCTGGACGAGCCGGTTCCGCTGCAGATCCGCAACGCGCCGACAAGGCTGATGGAAGAACTCGGCTATGGCAGAGATTATATGTATGCCCATGATTATGAGGGCCATATCACCGCCATGCAGTGCCTGCCCGACAGCCTGAAAGACAAGCACTACTACAATCCTTCCGACCAGGGCGTCGAAAAACGCGTGAAGGAACATAAGGATCAGATCGAAGCCTGGAAGAAAGCGCAGCGTGAAAGAGAAGCGCTGGCCAAAGCAAAGAAACAATAAAACAAGCGGCATGCCGGAGCATACCGCTTTTCATTTTCCGCTCAGAGCTTCGCGAGCAGGGCGTTTTTCCTGTCGATTGCCGTCTTCAGTTCCACTTCTTCACTCATGCCCCATTCTTCTTTGAGGAGAGTGATGATTCTGTCATATGTATCTGCCGCTTTCTGATAATCGCCCATGATCCGGTAAATATCGGAGATGGCCATCAGCGCGTCCTGGAACCGGGGTTTTCTTTCATCGCATTCAAATGCATTCTCATAACATGCAATTGCCTTGTCATAATCTGTCTTTGAAGCGTAATACTGCGCCGCTTCAAAGAGAGCGTCGGAATTGTCAGGATTTTCAGCCAGCATGTTTTCAATGATCCTGTCCGCCTCCTGTTCATTGAAACGGGCCAGCGCGATATGCGCCCTGTAGGTTTCCCGCAGAACCGGCTTGAAGTTCTTCAGCCCGCTCAGATAGTCAAGCACTTTCTCAGCCTCGTCTGCCCTTCTGTCCGCGAGCAGGTTGTCAATCAGGAACTCCTGCGGCAGGATCAGGTCCGGATTTGCGTCCGCGATCTGACGCCAGAAATCAATGGCCGCGGTGTGGTTGTGCATATTCCAGTCCCAGCATGCGTGGCCGTCTGTCTTCATCAGCATCCACTGGCAGTTCTTTTCACCGGGTGCCCTGC
>JAUNJW010000011.1:2608-16887 GCA_030533035.1 Erysipelotrichaceae bacterium | reverse complement strand
ATGGGATACAGGCATTCCCCTGATTTCACGTCATATCTGTAAAGCCGGGCAAAACCGTCTCTTTCACTCTGCCAGAAAGCAGTCCTGCCATCCTGTGTGATGCAATTGGAAGCCGCGTAAGAACCGAAGCCGTCCAGTTCGCCATAGGTCTTAATATTCAGGAAAGTATCTGCCGTTTCATGAATAACAGTTTCGCTTTTTCCTTCGCGATTGATGATAACCAGTGAAGCTGCTTTATTGGCTCTTTCCGTATGGGTGAGATAAACAAATTCAGAATTGTCCGCCCATTTCGCATCGGCGAAATGAGGATTGAGAAGCGGACCGCCGGCACACTGGGCGGGTGCGTCTGTCTCTGTGAGTGTTCCTTCTTCCGCGTTTCCGATATACCAGTAAGCCAACGGCAGTACTTCATCCTCCGGGAAGGCGCATTTGTATGTGATCAGCCGGGGCCGGATGGAATCAGAACCTTCCTGATCATAGGACTGCAGGATATACAGCTCTTTGACATTTCTCTGATCCAGGCGGACTGTCAGGAAATATCTGCTGTCGGGCGACCACAGGACATCCGGGATCTCCGGATTTCCTTTGACCCGTTCGGTGATATAACCGCTGTATTCGGCATATTTGCCGTAGGCATTGTCCTTTTCCCCGTCAGAAGAAAGCCGGATTTCTTTTCCTGTTTCCCTGTCCCTGAGCCAGAGATTGAAGTCTCTGACAAAGATTTCCCTGGATCCGTCCGGAGAAACGGAGACAGGTTTCTTTTCCTCTTTTTCTTTTCTGCTCAGTTCATCCGATACAGTATCCCAGCTGTATTCACTGCCTTCATATTCAAAAGTGAGGATCCCGTTTTCATATTCACATGAAGAAAAGGGAATTTCTTCGGTTTTGAACTTCTCACAGAGCAGGGCATGGTCAAACAGATCTTTTTCAGTTCCGTCGTCTGTATTCACCAGACGGAATGAAGTAATCACTTTTCCGTCCCGGCGCTCCTGCATATTATAGAAAAAATGAGACTCATCCGTTTTGACAGGTTCCGGCCTTTCATTGAGAACCGCCTCTTTTATATTCCATGGCAGCAGTTTTTCAGCAGCCATGTATTTTTCTTTCATATGATTCATCGGTGAAACCTCCGTCCTGTCCAGTATAATTCAGAATCTGATTACTTTAACTTATGAAATGCTTCACCAATCCAAATTGATCAGTCCTTCAGCGCCGTTTAAACTTTGAGTGTACAGAGAAGGAGATCATTACAATGGAGAAAAGAAGACTTGGAAACAGTGACCTTTATGTGAATCCGGTGGGCCTTGGCTGCATGGGATTCAGCCATGCGTCCGGCGATCCGGTACCGGAAGAAGTATCCGTGAAAACACTGCGTGAGGCATATGATATCGGCTATGATTTCTTCGATACCGCCGAAGCTTATACAGGCGTTTATCCCGACGGTTCCATTTCTTATAATGAAGAGCTTGTCGGCAAGGCTCTGAAGGACGTCCGTGACAGGGTTGTCATCGCCACCAAGATGGGTGTCAGCCACAATCCTGACAGATCCCTGCGTCTTGATTCGGGTCCTGAAACAATCAGGAAGTCCCTGGAGAAGTCCCTGGAAAGACTTGGAACAGATTATGTTGACCTGTATTATCAGCACAGAATCGATCCCAAAGTTGAGCCTGAAACCGTGGCTGAAACAATGGGTGAGCTGATTAAAGAAGGCAAGATCCGTTACTGGGGCATCAGCGAGACAACAGAGGAGTATCTCAGAAGAGCCAACGCGGTCACTCCTGTCACAGCGATTGAAAACCGCTATTCCATGATGGCCAGATGGCATGAATCCATTTTCCCTGTCTGTGAAGAACTCAATATTGCCTATGTCGCTTTCTCACCGATGGCCAACGGCTTCCTGACCGGCGCCTATAATCCCAATACAAAGTTTGAGGGAAAGCAGGACTATCGTACCAACATGCCGCAGTACACAGAAGAAGGCTATGCCAAGGCGAAGGATCTTCTCGACATGTTAAGCGCGATGGCAGCTGAAAAGAACTGCACCCAGGCCCAGCTCTCCCTGGCATGGATGATCTGCAAGAAGCCGTTCATTGTCCCGATCCCCGGTTCCCGGAAAATAGAAAGACTCAAGGCCAACTTCGAAGCCGGCAATATTGTCATCACACCGGAAGAGATCGCTGCGATCGACGCGAAACTCGATACAATGAGCTTCGATGTCTTCGGCGGACATGCCGCAAAGAAATAAGAATCCCGAGAAAAAAAAGACGGTCACCGCGGGGTGGCCGTTTTGCATGTTTTACAGTTCCGCAATCGCCTCAATCTCACAGAGGGCGCCGGCCGGCAGTGTCTTTACCGCGACACAGCTGCGGGCGGGCTTGGAAGTGAAATACTTTTCGTAGACTTTGTTGAAAACCGCGAAGTCTGCCATGTCTGCCAGGAAACATGTGGTCTTGATGACATGATCATAATCAGTGCCGGCGGCTTTGAGAACCGCACCGACATTGCGGCAGCTCTGCTCTGCCTGGGCTTCAATGCCTTCTGCCATCGGGCTGCCGTCCGGGTTTGCCGGAATCTGGCCGGAAGTGAAAACAAGACCGTTTACTGTGATATAAGCGTGGGAGTAGGGACCGATCGCGGCCGGTGCTTCGGGGGAATTGACTTTCTGCATGTTTGTTCTCCTTGGATATCCCTATGATACCCCATCATGCAGTTTTGAAAATATGATATGATCTGATCAGAAATATACTTTTTTTCAATAATCAGATCACAAGGAGGAGACTATGAGCACACGTTTACCCGAAGGCTTCCTGTGGGGAGGCGCGACAGCGGATTTCCAGTATGAGGGCGGCTTCAATGAAGGCGGCAGGGGAATTCTTTCCCATGACTACGAAACTGACGGAAGTCTCGAGAATCCCAGACACCACACATTCAGGATGCCTGACGGCTCCATCATAAAACCGGCCAGCAGCTTCTTCTTTGCGGACCCTGTTCCCAAAGAGGCAGTCCCCGTTTTCCTGGAGGATGAGTATTATCCCAGCCACCAGGCAGTGGATTTCTATCATCACTACAAGGAAGATATCGCCCTGATGGCAGGCATGGGCTTCAACGTTTTCCGCTTTTCCGTCTGCTGGAGCAGAATCTATCCGACCGGCGATGAAGAAACCCCGAACGCGGAAGGCGTGAAATTCTATGACGACGTGATCAATGAAATGGCGAAGTATAATATGGAGCCGCTGATCACGATCTGCCATGATGAGCTGCCGATGGAACTGGCGCTGAAATATGATGGATGGAGTTCCAGGCATGTGATTGACTGCTATCTGAAATACTGTAAGACACTGTTTGAAAACTACGGTGACAGATGCCGCTACTGGCTGACTTTCAATGAAATCAACGCGGTCAGAGGCTTCGGTCCCTGCGGCACAAGGGAAAGTACAGGAAAAACACACTACCAGGCAGTCCACAATATGTTCGTTGCCAGCGCGAAAGCGGTCATCATGGGCCATGAGATGATGCCGGGCTCCATGTTCGGCGCCATGTACGCGATGAGTGAACTGTATCCCGCCACATGCCATCCGGAAGATATGTTCCGCCACATGCAGGTCAGAAGGGAAAACTGGTATTTCATCGATTCCATGGCCAGGGGTTATTATCCCGCCTACGCGAAAGATCTTTATGCCAGAAGAGGATTTGACGGCATTGAAATCCAGGAAGGCGATGAGGAAATCATGAAGCAGGGCCAGCTGGACTTTGTCTCATTCAGCTATTACCGCTCAGCCACCGTCAAAGCCGGCGATCCGTCCTTTACGGTCGGCGGCAGCCCGAATCCGTACCTGAAGAACACCGACTGGGGCTGGCCGATTGACCCGCTCGGACTGCGCTACTGCATGAATGAAATCTATGACCGGATCCAGAAACCGATCTTCATCGTGGAAAACGGCCTCGGCGCTGTGGATATCGCGGATGAAAACGGCTATGTCGAGGATGACTACAGAATTGATTATCTCCGCGACCATCTGACGGAAATGGCCAATGCCGTCAATATTGACGGCGTGCCGTGCATCGGCTACACGATGTGGGGACCCATTGACCTGGTTTCCCTGTCAACCGGTGAGATGAAGAAGAGATATGGCTTCATCTATGTTGATATGGATGACAAGGGCAACGGCACCCTGAAGCGTTCAAAGAAGAAGTCCTATGACTGGATGAAACACATCATCGAAACCAATGGCGAAGCGCTGAGCGAATAACCGATACATATGAAAAGGGTCAGCCGGGAAAACGGCTGGCCCTTACTGTATTCAGCTGACCGCCTCGGCGGACAGCTTCTTTTTCATTTTTATAAACAGGAAGACTGAGATGGCGCAGCAGATCATGTCCGAAAGCGGAATCGCGATCCAGAGCTTTGCCAGTTCATGGAACAGGGAGGACAGCAGGAAGAAGGAGGAAACCGGCAGGACAAAGCCCCTGAGAATATTGACAATCAGGGTGTAGCGGGCATGGCCCAGGGCCTGCATGGCGCTGGTCAGGATAATGCATGTGCCGCCGAAGACCAGGGAGACCAGGGCAAAGCGCAGGGCGGTCATGCCGATGGCCATCAGGCTGTCGGACGCGTTGAACATCCGCAGGATCACATCCGGGATGAATTCCAGGACGAATGTCAGCACCAGCATCAGCGACAGGATGACAGTCAGCGCGTAGCGCACGGTCTGCCAGACACGGTCATAGCGCCTTGTGCCCCTGTTGTAGGAGAGGATCGGCACCATGCCGTTGTTCATGCCGAAGGAGGGCATATAGCAGAAGTTCTGCAGCTTCATCCAGATGCCGTAAACGGCAGTGGCGGTTGTGCTGTACTGCAGGAAAATCTGGTTGATGAAGAAGGAGCTCATCGATGTCAGTCCCATGGTGATCATCGAGGGAATGCCGATGGTATAGATTTCCTTCGCCGCTTTCCAGGAAGGATGCAGGATCCACGCAAGTCTGATCTGAATCCATTCATTGCGCTTCATGTTGAACCAGAAGGCAATGCCTGCCGCCAGGATCTGCCCCATGACCGTGGCCAGGGCCGCGCCGGCGATTCCCATTTTCGGGAACGGGCCGATGCCGAAGATCAGCAGCGGGTCAAAGATAATATTGAATATCGCGCCGGCCGCCTGTGAGATCATTGCCATGGACGCGTTGCCGGTGCTTGTCAGCATCTTTTCAAAGTAGGTGCCGAAGAAAGCCCCGGCACTGATGATAAAGACAATGGAAAGATAGGTGATTCCGCTTTCGACAATCTCGGGCACATCTGTCTGGAAATGATAGAAGGGCCTGACAAATGTCAGTCCGAGAATAATAAATACGGCAATATAGCAGAGCACAAGAAAGATGCCTGTATTGGCCAGGGAGTGGGCATGTTCCTCATCCTTTCTCGCGATTGCCCGCGGCAGTGAGGCGCTTAAGCCGACGCCGGTGCCGATGCCGATGGCATTCATGATCGACTGCATCGGGTAGGCAAGCGAAACGGCCGTCAGGGAATTCTCCGAAATCTGCGCGACGAACATGGAATCGACGATATTGTATAAAGCCTGGATAAAGAATGATAACATCATCGGAACCGCCATGGTGACAAGCAGTTTTCCGACCGGCATGGTTCCTAATTTGTTCTCTTTCTGGGTCATTTTTCACCTCAATGATTCATATTTTACCGAAACCGCGGCCGTCTGTCCTGCCGGAATTAAAATTTTTTAATGACAGCGCTTACATCCCGCAAGGATAGTACAAGAAGCGGGAAAATAAGGTAGAATGAGAGAAGCCGTTGAAAACGGCAATAAAAATCGGAGAATAAAAAATTATGAGTATATTTGATGTCCTGTCCCTGTTCGGAGGCCTGGCATTGTTCTTATACGGCATGCGCTTAATGGGCGACGGTCTGAAGGAAAGTTCATCCGGAACGCTCAAACGGGCGATGGAAATGGTGACCAACAACCCGGTCAAGGCATTCCTGCTCGGCGCTGCGGTAACGGCAGTCATCCAGTCTTCCACGGCGACAATTGTCATCACCTCAGGTCTTGTGGCAGCCGGTATTATCACGCTGCGGCAGTCACTCGGCATTATCATCGGCGCCAACGTCGGTACAACTGTCACCGGCCAGATTATCCGTCTGCTTGACCTCGACGGCTCGGCCGGCTGGCTGAAGATGTTTACCCCGTCAACCCTGGCTCCGGTTGCCCTGATCATCGGGATCACCCTGATCATGACCAACCGTTTCCGCAACGCGAAAACCATCGGCAATATCGCCATCGGCTTCGGCATCCTGTTCACAGGTCTGCTGAATATGACCTCGGCGGTGGATGTCCTTTCTGAAAACGGCGTCTTCGACAGCCTGTTCGCGAGCCTTGGCTCCAATCCTCTGCTTGGCTATGCGGCCGGTGCCGGTGTGGCCTTCATACTGCAGAGCTCATCGGCAACCATCGGTATCCTGCAGGCGCTGTCGGCTTCCGGCGGCCTGATGTGGAAAGCGATCTACGCCGTCATCGTCGGCGTGTATCTCGGCGACTGCGTCACAACCGCTATTGTGTGCTATATCGGCGCCCGGGCGGACGCCAGGAGGGTCGGTATCTTCAACATCCTCTACAACCTGGTAAAAACAGCTCTGGTTGTGATCACCGTCCTCATTGTCAAGCAGATGGGACTGATTGACGCCCTTTGGGAAACAGAAGTCAATTCCGGTATCATCGCCGATACCAATACAGTCTTCAATATCGTCTGCGCCCTGGTGATCCTGCCGTTTGTCTCACTGCTCGAAAAGCTGTCCTGCCGCATCGTCAAGGACGATCAGGCTGTCGAAAACAAATACAAGGACAAGCTCGACGCCCTCAACCCCGCCTTTATCTCCACCCCGGCGCTGGCCCTGCGCAGCTGCTATGACGCCCTGCTGGCAATGTTCTACGCTTCCCGTTCAAATATCGAGAAAGCGTCGGCTCTGCTGCGGAACTATGACGAAAAGACAGCGGAGGAAATCAACGCCGAAGAGGAGAACATCGATCTTCTTGCCGACCGTGTGTCCAACTATATCGCCCAGCTGTCGGCTGAGCTGAACGCGTCCTATCACGTCGCCATCATCAACCAGTATTACAAGGTTGTCGTTGAATTCGAGCGGCTCGGTGATTACGCCACCAATATCTGCGAAACCGCAAGGGATCTTTACCGCAAGGATGTAAAGCTTTCCGAGACGGCAATCAGCGAACTGGATGTGCTCGATGAAATCCTGTGCAGGATCCTGGATGAAACAGAGAAGACATTCCGGAACAGGGATGTTGACGCGGCCTACAATATTGAGCCTTATGAAGAAGTTGTCGACGACATGGTTGACATTATGAGAAAGAACCACCTGTCCAGACTTTCCAAAGGTCTCTGTTCGGTCACTGCCGGCACGGACTTCATGGATGTGCTGCATGATATGGAGCGTATTTCCGATACATGTTCCAATGTCGGTCTTGCGACGATTGCCCGTGTCCATCCGGAACTGGCTGACCAGGCCCACGATTATATCTACAATCTGCATACCGGCAAGGATGAATACTTCAACCTGCGCTACAGAGACGCGCATGAAAAGTATTATGACCGCCTGACCAATCTTCTTGATGAGAAGCCTGAGAAATCCGGTCCGCCGGTGCCGACGCATCCAAGAACGTAAAGCAAAACATACAAAAACAGATGAATCTGCAGAAACATTTCTGAGACTCATCTGTTTTTTTTCTGTGATCAGTTTCCGGCAAATTCAGCCGCGGCATTTTCGATAATCTGATCGGAAGGCTTTACGTCTTCGTGATCCCAGTCCTTGAGAACCAGGTTCCAGTATTCGTCGAAGGTCAGCCTGCTTCTGTAAATCTGGCCGGCAAGTTCTTTGCCGACATAGCGGAAATAGGTGGCGTCCTCCTCAAGGCCGGTGATCCATTCCTTTTTGAGAGGCGCTCTTTCCACAAAGCCGAATTTATAGGAGTTTGCCTGCAGCCATTTGAAGCAGTCGGTGGTGCGGAAATCCTCGTACTCTTCATAGGTGGCGGCGAATGTGCAGGCCAGTCCGGTCTGGAATTCATTGAAGCCGGGTTTGCCGACCATCAGGTCAGCGGATCGTTCACCTTCGGTTTTGACAAAGTAGTCATAGGATTTCTGGATTGTTTCGTAGGTCTGGTAGGAACCCGCGACGAAGAAGGCGTTGCCGCTGTTGATGCCGGCCATGCACATGTCCACGACCGCGTTGGCGGCGCCTTTGGTCATGCGCATTCCGTCAACCGCGTATTCCGTGCTGACCCCGGTCAGATTGCCGGGCACATAGTCGGCCGGCAGATACCATGTCTTGTTGACAAGAACCGTTGTTTCGGAAGGGTCTGTCACTTCCCTGGCGTCTTTGTAGCTGGTGTGATATTCATCGAAGGGAACGTCGAAGCTGCCGCTGCGTACTTCCGCCATGTCGGCGATATATACGTTTTCGTCCCATTGATAATCCGAGACGAGCAGCGGTGTGATCTCATTGAATTCCAGGGATCTGAACAGGTTGAGCAGCTGGTCCTCTTCATAACCCATATCTTCCAGACGGGCATAGAGCAGGAAGTATCTGTCCGTCAGTTTCTTTGCGTCGTCAATGGTGACATACAGGGGAATATATCCTTTCCTGAGCGTGCCTTTGACAATCGCGTCAGCCAGCGTTCTGGAATAATACTGGCCTTTGAGAATGGTATCCGTCAGCTCCGCTTCCTTTATGGCGGTAATTTCTTCTTCCGCGTAGCCGAGTTTTTTCAGTTTTGAATTTGTCATCATTCCCGGCAGTTTCACAAGAAGGACGATCAGCGCGACGAGGACGAACGGCGCCAGCACCACGCCCCAGCGGATTCTTCTTTTCGGTTTTCTTTTTACCGTTTTCTTTCTGACCGTATTCTTTTTCTTTGTGCTCATTTCAGTACCTCAAACAGATTCCATGGATAAACATCAGGCGGTGTGTGGGTGACCACAACCGGAGTTTTCTGAGTAGGATGCGGGAATTCCAGCCGGCAGGCATAGAGGGCAATCTGTCCTTTTTTTGTGCCTGGATTGTAGCGCTGGTCAAATACCAGCGGCAGGTTCCGGCTGGCGAACTGGACCCGGATCTGGTGGGAGCGGCCTGTCTTCAGGTTCACCCTGACCAGGGCCATGCCGTTTTTTTCGGCAAGGACTTCATAGGCGAGTTCGCTGTATTTGCCATGGGCCTCATCGGTGACCCGGACCGTATTGGTCTTTGTGTCTTTTACGAGATAATCCTTCAGGATTCCGGATTTCTTTTCCGGGATGCCGTCAAGGACAGCCAGGTATTGCTTGTGCATCGCATGGGTGCGCACCGCGTCGGACAGCCTTGAGGCAGCCTTGGAGGTTCTGGCAAAGACCATGACCCCGCCGACCGGCCGGTCGAGCCGGTGGACAAGACCCATGTACACATTGCCGGGCTTGTTATATTTCTCCTTTATATACTCCCGGCACAGATCCAGCATGTTTTCGTCGCCGGACTCATCGGGAGCGCTCGGGACATTGACCGGTTTTTCAACACAGAGGACGTGGTTGTCCTCATAGAGAACGCGGATCATAGCCGCTGCCAGCGGCCGAAGATTCCGCACGGCAGCAGGAGATCGCGGTTTTCAACCGGCAGGGCGACTTCGCCGGTTTCCACGGTTCCGTCGGGATGATCCGGCAGGATCATTGTCTTCATCATGTTTTCCAGCACGATGGAGGAGAAGCCGGTTGTGTAGCTGTTGATCAGGAAGAAGAGGGCATGTTCATCCAGGATGTCCACACAGGCGCTGATCAGGCCGGCGATTTCCTTTTCGAACTTCCACATCTCGCCGTCCGGTCCGCGGCCGTAGCTGGGCGGATCCATGAGGATGCCGTGGTAGGTGCGGCCTCTTCTTTTTTCGCGTTCGACAAATTTCAGGCAGTCATCGACAATGAAGCGGATTTTCTTTTCCTGCAGTCCGCAGAGATCGCGGTTTTCCTTGGCCCACTGAACCATTCCTTTCGCCGCGTCGACATGGACGACTTCCGCCGCACCGGCTGCCGCGCATGCCATGGTGGCGCCGCCGGTATAGGCAAACAGGTTCAGGACACGGATTTCCTCATCAGGATATTTCCTGATGAGATCGCTCATCCAGTCCCAGTTGACCGCCTGCTCCGGGAACAGCCCGGTATGCTTGAAGCCGGTCGGGGAAACCTTGAATGTCAGGCCTTTATAATTGACTGTCCAGGACTCGGGAAGCTTCTTTCTGTACTCCCAGCTGCCGCCGCCTTTGTTTGAGCGGTGATAGACGGCGTCAGCCCTGCGCCAGACGCCTTTTTCTTTTTCTGCCGGCCAGATGGCCTGGGGGTCGGGACGGCGCAGGATGATTCCCTGCCACTGTTCCAGCTTCTCGCCGTCACCGGCATCTATACAGGAGTAATCACTCCACTGATCTGCTTTTCGTAACATATTCGGACCTCTTGGGTATTATATCATGCGGTCTGTGGAATTTCTCACCCTGACATGTTTAATGGCCATGAGCCCGGCGGCTGGTATGGTATAATGTGGCCTGAGTCTGTCCCGTGAGGGGAACAGACAGACATGGAGTCCGGGCATATGATTGATACAGAAAGTTTGAATGAAAATCAGAAACAGGCTGTTTTATGCGACGATCAGCATATGCGTGTCATTGCCGGCGCCGGGTCGGGAAAAACCCGGGTGCTGACAATGAGAATTGCCCACCTGATCGAGGATGAGGACGTCCGGGAAACAAGAATCCTGGCCATCACATTCACCAACAAAGCGGCCAATGAAATGAAAGAAAGAATCCGGAAGATGCTGCCGGACAGGCTTTATGAACCGTGGATTTCAACCATCCACTCTTTATGCGTGCGGATTCTGCGGGAAGACATCATGACCATGGGCTATCCCCGCAATTTCACGATTATGGACGCCGAGGATCAGAAGTCGGTTCTCAAGGAAGCCTATAAACAGCTCAATATCGATGCTTCAAGCTATTCCTACGGAAGTATGCTTGACTATATTTCCAACAATAAAACAGCGGATATTTCCGTTGAAAGGGCTAAGGACCTGGCCGGCGGCTTTTATGATGAGGCCGTCAAAGCCAAAGTCTATGAGTACTATATCCGCCGTCAGGAAGCGCTGTTCGCGCTTGATTTTGACGACCTGATCCTCTGGACGGTGCGGATGTTCAAACGGTTTGACGAAGTGCTGAACAAGTGGCAGCGCCGGTTTGAATATATCCTGGTCGATGAGTTCCAGGACATCGACGCCGTGCAGTATAAGCTGATCACATTGCTGACAGGTTCGCAGAACAGTCTGTATGTGGTCGGCGATCCTGACCAGACAATTTATACATGGCGCGGAGCGGATGTGAATATCATTATGAATTTCACAAAGGACTATCCCGACGCGAAGACGATTATCCTGAATGAGAACTACCGTTCGACCGAAGCAATTCTCAACGGCGCAAACTCAGTCATCAAAAACAACCGGCACCGTGTCAAGAAAGACCTTTATACAAACCGGAAATCCGATGAGAAGATTACCCATTACGCCAGCGCTTCCGACGAATACCAGGCAGCCTGGATTGCCCAGAAGATTTCGGACATGCACCGCAAAGGCAAGTCCTACCGTGATATTGCCATCCTGTACCGTTCGAATTATCTTTCCCGTTCTCTTGAAAAAGGCCTGCTTGACGCCCGTATTCCTTATATTATCTACGGCGGCATCCGGTTCTATGAAAGACAGGAGGTCAAGGACGCCCTGTGCTATCTGAGAATGGTGGCCGGCGCCGATGACCTGGCCCTGATGAGAATCCTCAACAAGCCCAGGCGCGGCATCGGAAACAAGACCATGGACGCCATCGCTGATGAAGCCAGGAAGTCGCATGTGTCAATGTACGAAGTTCTTAAGAGAAATGAGATCTTCTCCGGCAAGGCGAAAAAGACAATCGAAGGCTTTGTGAACATGATTGAAACCTGGCGCGCCGACGCGGCCGGCGGGATGGAAGTCTTCCGCCTGTTTGAAAAGATTATCGATGAATCAGGCTACCGGGCCATGCTGGAAGAAAACAAGGAAACAGAACGGATTGAAAACCTCAAGGAACTGATCGACGACGTCCGTGAGTTCGCTGAGGATTATCCGGAAAGCTCCCTGGATGAATACCTGCAGCTGGTGGCGCTCTATGGCGACCGTGATGAGACGCTGAGCTCGGAATATGTCCAGCTGATGACAGTCCACGCCGCCAAGGGCCTTGAGTTCGACACAGTGTTTATTTCCGATCTGAACGAAGGCATTTTCCCCAATGAGCGGGCGATGAATGACAGCGGCAGCCGCGGCGTGGAGGAAGAGCGCCGGCTCGCCTATGTCGCTTTCACAAGAGCCAGAAACAAGCTGTTCCTTTGTGAGGCAGGCGGCTACAGCTATATCCTGCAGCGGCCCAGAACCAGCTCCCGCTTTATCCGGGAAATCGATCCTGAATATATTGAGCATCTCGGCGCGGATGCCCGCCGTTTCAATTCAGATGTGCAGCTGTCCCCGCTTCTGTTTGAGGAAAAGCAGACAACCTTCAGCCAGCGCATGCATGACTCACCGGTCAGCCAGCTGAAGAAAGGGGAGATGGTCACCCATGCCAAGTTCGGCGACGGAGTGGTGATCTCCTGCAAGAACGGCATTGCGGAAATCGCGTTCCCGTATCCGCACGGTGTCAAAAAAATCGCGGCTGGCCATCCCAGCCTGAAGAAAAAAGCGCAGATGCGCTCTTAGAGGTGTCTATGAGTGAAGACAGACTGAGTCTGATGAGGGAAATGGTTGATACCCTGAACCGGGCAGCCGATTCCTATTACAACGGTCAGGGCGAACTGATGACGGACTATGAATGGGACGCCATGTTTGACCGCCTGAAAAAGCTGGAAGAGGAAACCGGAACCGTATTGGAAGACAGTCCGACAATGAATGTTTCCGCCGACAATATTGCCGGCCAGAAAGAGGAACATGAATTCGCGGCGCTTTCCCTTGCCAAGACAAAAAAACCGGAAGATCTGGTGAAGTGGGCCCAGTCAAAGAAAATCTGGATCAGCTGGAAGCTCGACGGCCTGACCCTGGTCGTTACATATGACCGGGGAAAACTGAACAAGGTCGTTACCAGGGGGGACGGCCATATCGGCACCAACATCACCCACCTGGCTCCGGCAATTCACGGCATCCCTGCAAAAATCAAGGAAAAAGGACATCTGGTCATCCGCGGCGAAGCGGTGATTTCCTACGCTGACTTTGAAAAATTCCGGATGGAATCGGGCGGCGATTATGCCAACCCGAGAAACCTGGCGTCCGGCTCTCTGACACTGAAGGATATCGAAGAAGTCAGGAAGCGTGAAATCCACTGGATTCCCTTCACACTTGTCCATACAGACCAGACCATAGATCCCTGGGGGGAGAGAATGGATTACCTGGAAAGCCTGGGTTTTGCGACGGTCGACCACGAAGCCATTGAATCCCCTGATCTTGAAAATGTCACCGCCTCGATTGCCCGTTTCACAGAACAGGTGACTTCCGGCGTCAATCCGTATCCGGTCGACGGTCTTGTCATTGTCTATGATGATACAGCCTACGCTGCCGGCGGATCGGTCACCGGCCATCACGCGACAAGAGCCGGCTATGCCTTCAAGTGGCAGGATGAAGCGGTTGAATCCGAGCTTGAATATATCGAGTGGTCCTGCGCCGCCTCGACAATCACGCCGGTCGCCGTATTCCGGCCGGTTGAGATAGAAGGCACAACGGTCAAAAGAGCCTCCTTATGCAATATCAGCGAATGTGAAAGACTTCATATCGGTGACAGGGGAACGGTTCTTTCCGTCATCAAGGCCAACAAGATCATTCCCAAGGTTATACATGTGACAAAAACAGAAGGTCAGTTCGTGATTCCGGACCGCTGTCCTGTCTGCGGCGCGCAAACCGCTGTGCGGATCTCTGAAAACAGCGGCACAAAGACGCTGCGCTGCACAAATCTGCAGTGTCCGGCCAAGCAGCTGAAGAAATATACCCGCTTTGTCTCAAAGCCGGGCATGGATATCGACGGCATCTCTGAGCAGACTCTCTCCCGTTTTATCAATGAGGGCTGGATCCATAATTACGGCGATATCTTCCGGCTTGACGCCCACATGGACGAAATTGCCGGACTGGACGGATTCGGGGAGAAATCGGCCGCCAACATCGCCGCTTCCCTGGCAAAGGCCAGAAAGGCGGATGA
>JAUNJW010000011.1:0-2508 GCA_030533035.1 Erysipelotrichaceae bacterium | reverse complement strand
GAAATTGAAGTCACAAGATCTGAAACGGCGCCGCAGGGAAACCGCTGCGAAGGCCTGACCTTCGTCGTCACCGGCGACGTATACCAGTATGCCAACAGAAACGCCCTGAAGGCCTATATCGAGTCGCAGGGCGGCAAAGTGACAGGCTCTGTCTCCAAATCCACCAGATTCCTGATCAACACTGACCTGGAAAGCACGTCTTCCAAAAACACAAAAGCGAAGTCACTCGGCATCGAAATCATCTCCGAAGAAGAGTTTATCCGCCGCTTTGCGTGAAACATAAACTTCAGGAGTTGAAAACAACCGCTCCAGTGATTAAAATGAACCGGTACATATATTCTTTCTGCGGCTGCAGGATTCTTAAATCGGAAGCCGCGGACTGGTCATAAGGGCCGAAAGAGGGTAGAATATATGGCGGAGAAAGAAAAATATGGCGAATGATAAAGTTAAGTCAGCTGCCCGCAAAAAGGCAGCCGGCAAGAAAAGAAATTTACATACAACCGGTTTTATCTTCTGGATCTGCGCGATTCTGATCGTGGCGCCGATCGCGGTGCTCGGCTGGATCCTGCTGTCATCCGCGATGGATACCGGAAGCCCTGTTCTCGGCAACCGTTATGAAGGCGACCTTGACCCGGCAATCACAAAGGAACAGATGACCGAGATTGAAAACGCCGTGGCGTCCCTCGGTGATGTTGAAAACTCATCCGTCCAGATGGTGACAGCCACCATGCGTGTCTATGCCGATGTACCGGATGACTGGGGTGTCGACGCGGTCAGAGCCAAGGCGGATGAAATCTACAGCACAGTCACTTCCATCCTTGACCCGGCTGTTTACTTCACCCAGACAGACGGCAGAAAGATGTATGACATTGAAATCCATGTCTACAATCTTGCCGCGGACAGAGAATCCGACGCGTTTGTCTATGTCATTGAAAACAAGACATCCTCAATGGGTTCCCCGATCGCCTCTGTCGTCAGTGAACCGCTCGACGCCGAACTCGCGCAGCGGTTAAGAGATGACGTCGAAGCCCGCAAGGCTGCCGAAGAAGAAGCAAGGCTGGCCGAGGAAGCTGAAGCAGCCGATGCCGCAGAGGCAGAAGCTGCCGGCGAAGGCGAAGGTGAAGCGGAAGGCGCGGAAAACGCTGAAGAAGCACCTGAAGAAAACACAGAAGGTTAAAAAACAAAGGGGCATCAGCCCCTTTTAAAAAACGATATGGAAAAGAATGAGACATATACCGCTGTATGCGAAGGTTATAACGAAGACGGCGCCGGTGTTGTGAAGATCGGCGGTTTTGTCATCTTCGTCCCGGGTCTGATCGAACGCGAGACAGCGGAAATCGGCATTACAAAGCTGAACAAAAACTACGGCTTCGGCCGGGTGATCCGGATTATTGAGCCGTCACCGCACCGGGTTGAGCCCGTCTGTAAGATTGCCCGTCCCTGCGGCGGATGCCAGCTCCAGCACATGGATGATTATGAACAGCGCCATTTCAAAGAGGAAAAGGTCCGCATGTGCTTCCGCTCCAACGCCGGCATGGAGCCGGAAATCCTGCCGATCCTGAAGGCGGAGCCGTATGAGTTCTACCGCAACAAGGTGCAGATTCCGGTCCAGCTCAACAAAGGAAAGGTGGAGATGGGATTCTACCAGAACCATACCAACCGGATTGTTGAAACAGACACATGCTATGTCCAGTCGAAGCTGTCCAACGAAATCGCCGCATTCCTGAAAAAGCAGTTTGAGATTTACAGCTGTGCCTCCGTGATCCGCCATGTTCTGATCAAGCATGCCCACAGAACCGGCCAGGTCATGGTGGTTCTGATTGTCAGAAACTACCCGTTCAGGGGAAGCGACAGACTCAGGGAAGCCCTGCTGAAAGAATACCCGCAGATCAGAAGCTTCTCGGCCATCATCAACAGGAGGGAAGACAATGTCATCCTCGACGGCAGGGATGTCCTGATTGCCGGAGATCCCTATATTGAGGAAACACTGCTCGGCTGCACATTCAGGATCAGTGCCCGCTCTTTCTACCAGATCAATCCTTACGCCACAGAAATCCTGTATTCAAAGGCAATCGAAGCGGCAGGGCTGACCGGAAATGAGATACTGATTGATCTTTACTGCGGGACCGGAACCATGGGCATCATCGCCGCCTCGAAAGCGAAAAAGGTTTATGGCATTGAAATCGTACCCGACGCGGTCAGGGACGCGAAAATCAATGCCGAAAACAACCATGTTGAAAACATTGAATTCCTGAACATGGATGCCGGCAAGGGCGCCCAGGCCATTCTGCGCTCAAAGATCAAAGCAGGGGCTGTCATTGTTGATCCGCCCCGCAAAGGCTGCTCAAGAGACACCATCGATGCGATTGTAAAGATCGCTCCGGAAAGGCTTGTCTATGTTTCCTGTGATCCGGCCACCCTGGCCAGGGATGTGAAGATTCTCAATGAGCAGGGATATGAACTGCAGTCGCTGCAGCCCGTGGATATGTTTCCGAACACCACTCATGT
>JAUNJW010000135.1:833-5970 GCA_030533035.1 Erysipelotrichaceae bacterium | reverse complement strand
AGCTGGCCGCGGAAAAGTATTATACAGCCCTGTGCCGGTACTTCGGCATTGAAGAAATGGAATTTGAAGAACCGGCTGAGGAAGCAGCCGAAAGTCCGCAGCCATAAGGAGTCCGCCAGGATTCCTTTTTTTGTGTCATTTCAGAGAAACTGAAAATACATGACCGGCATCCAAATGACCGATTTTCAATTATGCAGGCATGCACAGAGCCGGTCGGGTGCATATGAAATGTTTCACCGGGTAACTTTTTGTGTAAACGCTATCTTTTTTTAGCACAATAATCGGAAAATGCCATATGATAGATGTGCATATGCATGTTTTTTTCGTATCTAAATTAGATTGAAGCGTATAAAAAAGTGTGCAAATGCACAATACTGGAATTAAAACTACAGTATTTTTGGGAGGAGATTTATGAGAAAGCGTTTGATTTTCACGGCTGCGGTGTCCATGGTCATGATGTGCGCATGCGGGACACAGCAGGCCCCGGCCGATTCGGGCGGCACAGCTGATGACGGGGAAGCTGACACTGTTTCGGTTTTCCCGAAAACGGATATTGCCCTGATCGGTGACACGATGCCGTTCTATGATGATGGCAAAATGAATATTTTCTATCTTGCCGATCTCAGAGACGGCAAGACCGGCTATCATCCCTGGGGACTTCTGACAACAGAAGATTACTGTACTTTTGAAGACAAAGGCATTGTCATTCCTTACGGTGAAACCGCGGATGACCAGGACATCGCCCTGGGTACCGGCTGTGTGATGAAGGATAACAATGGACTGTACCATGCGTTCTATACCGGTCACAATGACCACAGAGCGCCGGCCGAAGCAATCATGCACGCGACAAGTTCTGACATGCTGAACTGGACAAAGATTCCGGAGGACACGTTCATTGCCGGCGATGCATATTCACAGACAGACTTCCGTGACCCGTACGTATTCTATGTTCCTGAAGAAAGCCAGTACTGGATGCTCGTGGTGACACGGTCGGAAGGAAACGGCGTGATCGTCAGATATACATCCAAGGATCTCAGCAAATGGGAAGACGCGGGAATCTTCTTCGAGGACGACCTGGGATTCGGAACAAACATGGAATGCCCGACTCTGATCAAGTTCGGTTCCAAATGGTACCTGACATTCTCCGACCAGTGGCCTGACAGAGTTGTTCACTACCGTATCTCCGATTCGATCAGCGGACCTTTTGAAAAGCCTGAAAATGAAGCATTTGACGGCAACGGTTTCTATGCCGGAAGACTCGAGACAGACGGCACAAAACTCTACTGCGTCGGCTGGAACGGCACCAAGATCGACCATGATGATGAAAAAGATTATGACTGGGCCGGCAACATGGTCATCCATGAGCTTGAACAGCATGAAGACGGAACCCTGACCCCGGTCTTCAATGAAAGCGTTGAGGCAATCATGAATCATCAGCTTGGCGAGACGCCTCTCAAGATGACTGATACCGTAAGCAAGCTCTCCGACGGTTACAAGTTCGCCGGAGACCAGTATGAACTGGTTCAGTTTGAAAGCCTGCCGGACTGCGGCAGAATCGACGCTGATATCTCCGGATTCGAGGATGATGACAAGTTCGGCATTGCCTTCGCACCGGATATTGACAATGTCGGAACTCTTAACTATGTATTCAACATTCCTGAAAACAGGATTGAATTCTATAACACAGATCATCTGATGGACGCGGACGCGCAGTCTTATGTTGACTTCGACTTCAGCGGCCGTGATTCCATCCACATGACACTGCTGGTGAATGAAGGCGTCAGCTGCATGTATGTTGACGACGAAGCCGCACTGACAGCCAGAATGTACCGCTCACAGGGTACCAACTGGCAGCTCTTCGGAATTGATTCCACCGCAGCTTTCGACAACCTCAACATCTATCGTTGAGTGACCGACTGGAAGGGGTAATACTATGTCTGAGAATTCTGAGAAGAAAAAGGGACTGGCAGCACTGATCGCGGCACTGTTCGCGAAACACAAAAAGGGTGCTGTCGCAGCGCTGCTGCTTCTGATTGCGGGAGCTGCCGGCGTGGTCGCATTACTGTCGGGCAACGGCGGAAACAGTGTTTCAGGCGGCACTGAAATGCTGGAAAAATTCTGGCCGGATGCGTTCATTGTCAAAGCTGATGACGAGCCTCCGTTCGAAGATGATCCGAGCCGTACCAACAACGCGTTCAATGTCATTGACTTCGGGGCCCAGGGCTCCAACGGCTGGTTCTACCGCTATGGCGATTACAGAAAGCCTGAGCGTTCCAAGCGCGTATCGCAGTTCAATGGCGAAAAGTATTTCCAGCCCGGTGCGAACGGACTGGAAATCAAGAATAACTTTGTCCACACAGCCCAGGGCGTCTCGCCGATTCTTGAATGGCGCGCAGCCCAGAACGGTAAGGTTGATGTCACTGTTGCATATGTAAAGAATGTTAACGGCGATGCCAATCCTTCCTATCCTGACGGCGTTCAGCTCCTTGTTTACAAAGGAAATGAACTGCAGAAGCTCGAGATTGTCCCGATCAGCACAACCGAAGAAAACTTCGCGCTGATTGAACTCAATGACCTCGAGGTCAAGAAACTGGAAAGTCTGTATTTCGTTGTCAATCCGAACATGAACAACGCATATGACGGCGGCAGCTTCTATGTGGCAATTTCGGATGTGAACAAGAAGCAGACAATTCCGTCAATGGCAGGAAGATCCAACAACAATGCCAACAGCACGGAAGACTTCGGTGAGCAGGGTTCCAACGGCTGGCTGTACATGTACGGCACAGATCCTTCGGACTGCCACCTGGTTTCCCATGAGAAAGACGGCGAATATATCGACAGGATTTCACCGTCCCTGACAATCAAGAAAGACTTCATCCATCCTTCCCTCAACCACAACGCTGTCCTGGCCTGGAGCCCGGCAGTCAGAGGAAATGTAGATGTACGTCTGCGCTATACAAAGTTTGAACAGAATGACGGCATGCCTGACTTCCCGGACGGCGTCCGAGTCAAGATTTTTAAGAATGGCACCGAACTTTACAACGAGTATGTCGATGTGCCGGACAGCGGTGAAGTGCTGATCAAGAAGCGTATTCCCGTTCTGGCCGTCACGCCGATGGACATGCTGTATTTCATGGTGGATCCGGAAGGCAACTCCTCCTATGACGGCGGCAACCTCGATGTAACGATTATCGATATCAACGGCACAACCGATGAGTCCGCGGTCAACACTGAGACAGGTGATATCCGCCAGAATATCGCTGATGTCAAGAATGACTTCGGCCCGCAGGGATCCAACGGCTGGATCTTCCAGAGCGGCTATGGCGACGATCCGTTCAATGCCCGCAACATGGCACCGTTTGACAAGGTTCAGGACAGATATTTCTCTGACAACTGGCTGGAAATCAAGCGTGACTATGTCAACACAGGCGAACATGACAGTTCCGCCATCATCAAGTGGAGAGTCGCCCAGAACGGCACAATCTCCATCCGTGCTTCCTATACAAAGATGAAGAATGAGGACAAGAACCCGGCATGGCCTGACGGCACAAGGGTTTCCCTCTATGCAAACAATACACTGCTGGCCCGTCAGACATTCCAGCCTCTGACCAACCAGGAAGTCACCAAGCGGCTTGACATCTCCTCCCTGAATGTCCGCAAGGGTGACTACATCACAATGGTGGTCAACGGTATCGACAACAATGCCTATGACGGCGGCAAGTATGAATTCGCGATCAACAGCCTCAGCGGCCTGGTCGGCAATACAGAAAGAAATGTTCCGGCAACCTATGACGGCCCGAGAACAAACTTCGCATCCACACTCGATGACTTCAACGGCGTACAGGGCTACAACGGCTGGTATTACCAGTACGGCTTCAACGTTGATCCGTTCTGCGCAGTCAACATCGAAAACTGTGAGAACAATGAAAAGTTCTACACAAGCGACGGCGTGGAGATCAAGAAAGACTATATCATCCCGGCCGGCAACGGCAAGTCCGCAAACGTCAAGTGGGTTGCGGCTGAAACAGGCGTGATCAACATCGACCTGCTTTATACAAAACTCCTGAACCAGGACGCCAATCCTTCATGGCCGGACGGTGTCACTGTCTACCTCATGAAGAACGGCACGGTTCTCAAGAAGCAGTACTTCGCACCGAGAACTGACATCGAAGTCACCGGAGACCTCTCCACATACGGTGTTCCGGTAAACAAGGGAGACTGCATCACCATGATCGTCGATCCGGGTGAAAACGCAGCTTACGACGGCGGCAAGTATCTCTTCGTGATCGAAGATGCCAACAAGACTCCGACAGTCGCTGTCGGAAACAACGACAACTTTACAAGCCTTAATGCTCTGTCCTCCATTGAACAGGGTACAGACGGCTGGTGGTTCCTTGAAGGAACAGAGCCTTCCGGTGCGAAAGTTCTGACAAAGAAGACTGACGACGGTCTGGGGTATGAATCCAGAAGATCCGAAGGTCTTGTCATGAAGAAGGATATGGTACATACAGGTGCCACCCTCGATCCGATCTATCAGTGGCTGCCGGGTGAAGACGGAAGAATCAACATCAACGGCACATATATCAAGTGGGGACAGGAAGATCCTAATCCTAACTGGCCAGATGGCGTTACTGTCAAGGTATGGCATAACAATGAACTGCTCTCCAGCCAGAAGGTCGCGGTCAGACGCGGCGACGGCAATGACAATGTCATCAGCTTCAGCTTCAATAACAGAGCAGTCAAGCGCGGCGACAAGCTGAGCTTCCAGATCTGCCATGACGGCAACTGGGCATGGGACGGCGGCAATCTGTCAGTCGTCATCACTCCGGTTGAACCCGCACCGACACCTGCAGACAGAGACAACAATACAGTTCTGTTAGATGACTTCTCCAGCACACAGGGCTATGAAGGCTGGTACTACGGTTTCTGTGACTGGGATGGCAAGAACTTCTCAATGATTGCCTATGACAATGCAAATAGCAGATACTACGACGGTTCTGCAATTGAACTGAAGAAAGACTACGTTGCGCCGGGCAACGGCAAGAACGCAGCTTACAAGTGGATCGTCGCAGAAGACGGAACGATCAACGTCAAAGGCAGCTACACCAAGTTTGCAAACAGTACTGATCCGGAAGCC
>JAUNJW010000135.1:0-823 GCA_030533035.1 Erysipelotrichaceae bacterium | reverse complement strand
ACATGTGTCAGATTCTTCATCAACGGTGAAGAAAAGAAGTGGCTCGGGGCAGGCGGAAACTTCGCGGAAGACCAGACGGTCGGATTCGATGAACTCTATGAAGTCAAGGCAGGCGATGTCATTATCTTCGCGGTCAATCCGGAAGGCAATGAATCCCTGGACGGCGGCAGACTGGCAATCACGATCAGTGAAGTGAAGCCTCTGCCTGAACCTTATCCGGATGACAGAACAAATAACACAGTTCTGGCAGAAGACTTCGGAGACCAGGGCTACGAAGGCTGGTACTACGGATTGTGCGACTGGAATGGCACAGCCTTCCAGGCAATCCAGACGAAAGACGGCGACGCGTACGTCGGAGATGAAAATCTTACCCTGAATAAGGACTTCATCCATCCGGGTGTCGGCGGCTATCACAGCGCGGCTTACAGGTGGATCGTTGCAGAAGACGGCAAGATCAAAGTTGAAGGTGAATATGTCAAGTTTGCCAACAGCGCAGATCCGGCAGCGGACGGTGTAACAGTCCGGATCGTTCTCAATGGTGCAGAACAGCAATGGCTCGGCGATACGATCCAGGGCAACTTTGCGGAAGACCGCAGTGTTACATTCAACAAAACATTCATTGTCAAAGCAGGCGATGAACTCATCTTCGCGGTCAATCCGGAAGGAAATAACGCCTATGACGGCGGCAGGCTTGCAATTAAGATTTCTGAAGCTGAAGAAGATGACAGAACTAACAATGCAAATCTGAAAGATGACTTCAGCGATAAACAGGGCAACAACGGCTGGTATTACGGAATGGCAGACTGGGACGGCCAGAACTTCA
>JAUNJW010000364.1 GCA_030533035.1 Erysipelotrichaceae bacterium | reverse complement strand
AGAAAGACTCTGCTGTATCTGACCGATAAGGCCAAAGACCTGAAAAACGATTATGACAGTGTCTCTTCCCAAATGTCTCAAATCTATTACCGCGGATTTTCGGAAGAAGAGATTGTTCAGTTTGAAACATACCTTCAGCGGGTTCTGAATAATCTCAGGGAGCAAGAGGAATCATAAGTACAGTATGGAGGAACAGCAAAAATGGCAGAAATCAAAGACGGAATTCTGATCGGTGAAACAGAAACAAAGAATATCATGACCAAATCCAGCCTGCCGGTCGGCGGCTACTCGGTAAATCCTTATGTCGGATGTACTCACGCCTGCAAATACTGCTACGCGAGTTTCATGAAGCGTTTTACCGGCCATACGGAAGACTGGGGAACCTTCCTGGATATCAAACACTGGCCGGAAATCAAAAACCCGAAGAAATTCAAAGGCCAGCGGGTTGTCATCGGTTCGGTCACCGACGGTTACAATCCCCAGGAGGAAACATACAGAAACACAAGAAAGCTTCTCGAACAGCTGCGCGGCAGCGAGGCGGATATCCTGATCTGCACCAAATCAGACCTGGTGGTCCGTGATATTGATCTTCTCAAAGAACTCGGGCAGGTGACTGTATCCTGGTCCATCAATACTCTGGATGAAGATTTCAAAAATGACATGGATCGTGCTGTTTCGATTGAGCGAAGGATTGCCGCAATGAAGAAAGTCTATGACGCGGGTCTGCGCACGGTCTGCTTTATCTCCCCTGTCTTTCCGGGAATCACGGACTTTGAAGCAATCTTCGAAAGAGTCAGAAACCAGTGTGACCTGGTCTGGCTGGAAAATCTGAATCTGCGCGGAGGCTTCAAAAAGACGATCATGGAATATATCGCTGAAAAACGCCCTGAACTTGTCCCGCTCTATGATGAAATCTACAACAGACATGACCGCAGCTATTTTGAAGGCCTGGAAAAGAAAGCAGAAGAAATGGCAGCGAAATATGACTGTCTGTTTGTTGACAATGAAATGCCTTACGGCAGGGTGCCCAAAGGCCACCCGGTCATCGTCAATTACTTCTACCACGAAGAGATCCGCGGATCCGAAAACACGGGCAGAAGAACAAAACAGTAACTTCTGATATATCATTTATAAGAAACCGGCACTTTGGGATGCCGGTTTTTCAAGGTAATATCTTTGTAATTATTTTTGAGGTGTAATGCTTTCTGCTGTCAGGAATCTGGAATCATATTCCCTGGGAACCGCGTCGCATGTTTCCTGGTACCATTCCAGCATCTTCAGTTTCAGTTCAAGAATCTTTCCTGCATATTCTTCGCAGTCAATGCGGTTGATCATTTCCCTGGAATCTTTTTCAAGATCATAGAATTCATCCCTGCTGCCCATACGGAGAACATATTTATATTTCCCGTCGGTGATCATCGTTCCTTTGGCATGCGCTTCAGCATCTGCTTCCGCCTGCATCTTGGCCCAGTAGTCATGGGTTTTTGCAGGACCGTTTTCCCCGTGTCTGTGGTATTCATCAGCCTGTTTTTCACACGCTCTTCTGCCGCCTTCACAGAAAGCATAGGCACGGACTTTATTGTCCCTGTTTTCAATCACAGGTCTCAGGCTGATGCCGAAGTGGTCGTGGGCTGGTGCCACACCGGCATAATCCATGACGGTGGCATAGAAGTCCACAAGCTCTGCCAGGGATTTCGTTTTTCCCGGACTGAGAGCTTCGCCTTTGGGAGGCTTGATCAGCAGCGGCACCCTGGTCAGGATATCTTCAAAGCTGTTCTGCGCTTTTTCAGGCAGATCAAAGTCGCCGGCGAAATCGCCGTGGTCGGAGAGGAAGAAGATGGCGGAATCATCATAGATGCCTGCTTCTTTAAGCGCATCAATGATCATTCCGAACAGATCGTCGATGTATGAGCACTGTGCCAGGT
>JAUNJW010000134.1 GCA_030533035.1 Erysipelotrichaceae bacterium | reverse complement strand
GGGTCTGGAACAGCGTCATCTTATAGGATTTATACTGTTTTATGATCTCTTTTACGGGCGAATTCATCCATTTATGAGCGAATTCCCCGTTATTACAGTTATATTTTTTTCAGGTCGGTCCCAAAAGTCGGTCCTGCACATTGAAGATGGTTTTATTTGTAAATTTCCCTTCGGTGCCCGATATTCAGTGCGATGATAACCAGCTTCTCATCTTCAATTGTACAGATCAAACGATAGTCTCCAATTCGATATCGCCAATATCCTCGTTTATTTCCTGTCAGAGCCTTCCCAATCCTTCGTGGATCATCAATTCCTTCAAGATTTTTCCGAATCCACGAAGTAACCATTCTCTGTGTATATTTGTCCAGTTTTTTGATTTCTTTGATTACTTCTTTAGTAAAACTGACGTGATATGACATTACAAACCCAGCTCTTTCTCCAACTCTTCCAGTGAATAAGTTACAGGATTACTCTTGTATTCTTCATAAGCTTTATCTGCCAGCACAATATCAAATTCATCTTCAATCTTCTCAAATAATGCCCTTTTGAAGGCTTCGGAAATGCTTAAGGAATGCAGCTTGGCATAACTGTCTGCCAGTTTTCTTTCTTCTTCTGTCAGTCTGATTGAAAAACTCATAAAAAGCCTCCTTACGTAGCACATTGTACTACATAAGGAGGCTTTTTTCAATAGTGGAGCTGAGGGGAGTCGAACCCCTGTCCAAGAGTTGTCCCACATTCCTGCGTCTACAGTTTATCCCACTGGTTGAATAAGACAGCGGACATGTCAGTGGGCTAACCGTCAGCTGAATCTGCCTGTGAATTGTCGGGCTTGTCTTACAGGCTTAAGACTTGCCTTATCCGTTTCAGTTACGCAGCACGTACATAACGGCTAAAGTACGGCCGGGTCGCTGCGACGCGTTATGCGTAAGTTAGATTAAGCAGCGAAAGCGAAACTATTGTTTCTGTTAGCGTTTAAATTTAGGTGGTGATAAGGTCACCGCTCCACTGCAGCCTGAATCAAACATAAACCTGTCGAAATCCATTACAGCCCCATGTTTATGCATCTTTTGGATGCATATAGAATATAGCACTTGTCTGACCAGCGGTCAACAATCTAAATCCAGTGATTCCGCAAAGCCTGTGTAGACAACCCTGTAATGAGGATCATAGGCTTCTTTGTATTGCGGACTGTGGTGCAGAGCAGGATATCCCCTGCCTCTGTACATTTCCTGGAATTCAATGAATTCATCGTACGTGAAATTGACAGGAAGGTTTTCCAGATTGTGTTTCAGGAGCTTCATGTTGTGCATGAACTCACCCATCCTGCCCCGGTGAATATTGGCAGTCCGCACAAAGATGTCATTGATCTCTTCTGGAGTATATCTGCACTTTGCCTTTTTCAGATTGAGGCGGCAGAGGTTGTTCCCGAGAGGTTCAATGAGTTCTTCATTTTCATCCGCTTCAATGGAATCCCATTCTTTTTTCAGCAATTCCAAGGATTCTTTTTCATTCCTGACCAGATGGCCGGGACCGAGTTCATTCTGATAGATGAGCTTGAAGCAGTCCTGCGGTGTCATCTTCGGATATTTTTCAAGATGTGTTCTGAGTATTTCAAGAATCTCTTCCATAATCACCTCAGCTTGAGAGCCTTTTCCATTTCACGCTTGGCGTCCCTGAGTTTCTGCGTTTCACGCTTATCAACAAGGTTTTTTCCTTTTGCAAGCGCAATTTCCAGCTTGGCTCTTCCGTTTTTGAGATACATTCTGACCGGAACAAGCGTGTAGCCTTTGGTCTTGACTTTCATGTGCAGCTTCTGGATTTCATATTTATGAAGCAGAAGTTTGCGGTCCCTTTCTTCATCAACATTGAAGATATTGCCGTATTTATACGGAGAAATATGCATGCCCTTGATCCACGCCTCTCCTTTGTAAATGGAGATATAGGAATCCTTGAACTGCACCTTGCCGTCACGGATGGACTTGATCTCCGTGCCGGTCAGTACCAGTCCGCATTCGTAGCGGTCCTCCAGGAAATAATCATGCGAGGCCCTGCGGTTCATCGCGACTGTTTTTTCTCTGCTTTTCTCAGCCATGTTTCCTCCTTGTCCCCTGTGACTTACGGCGGGAACTGTAGGCGGTTGCCTTTTTTCCGGTTTTCTTTCTGCCTGGAATGAAGCCATTCTTTCCAAAAAGAGCGAATTCAATATTGCCGTTATGGACATCAGCAGCCATGACAGCCACTTTCACTTTGAGGCCTACACAGTACACCCTGCCTGAGGATGATCCGCGCAGTTCCAGACGTTCCGGATTGTATTCATAATAATCATCGTCAAGAGAAGCGATTCTGACAAGTCCTTCGACCGTATTGGGCAGCTGGACATAGAAGCCTGAACCGGAGACGCCGGTAATGATGCCTTCGTATTTCCTGCCAAGCTTGTCTGACATGTACTGCGCCTTCTTGAGATCATCACAGGCATATTCCGCATCGGTGCTGATTCTTTCCCTTGTGCTTGAAGATTCAGCGTATTCCGCGCATTTCTTTTCATCCTCTTCCCGCTTCTTCATGTCCATGCAGGCTTCAAAGCTGTATCTTCTGAGCATCCTGTGGACAATCAGATCCGGATATCTGCGGATCGGTGAAGTGAAATGGAGATATTCCTCTTCCGCAAGGCCGAAGTGACCGGCGCATGAGGAATCATATCTTGCCTTCTGCATGCATCTCAGCAGCATCATGCTTAAAACGGGATATTCATCGAGATCCTGGATGGAATCGAGATATCTCTGCAGTTCATTGGGGTAGACTGTCTTGCCGACAACAAGCTTATGGCCCATAACTTCTGAGGCTTTGACAAAATCACGGATCCTTCTCAGCGAAGGCTCTTCGTGAATTCTGTAAATAGCCGGAATTTCCTGCCAGCGCAGGAAGTTGGCAGTGCAGACATTGGCGGCGATCATGCAGTCTTCAATGATTCTCTCCGCATGGCCTCTTTCCGCCGGCTGCACATCAATTGGCCAGCCTTTTATATCGACTGTAATCTTTGATTCAGTGGAGGAGAATTCAATTGCGCCTTTGTGGACCCTGTAAGATCTGATGGCGTCAGCGCATTCCGCCAGTGTCTCAAACAGATCGCCGAGGTGCCTGTATTTCTCTTTGAGCTATTCATTGCCGAAAAGAATTTTATTTACATTCCGGTAAGTCATCCTTTCATTGGAATGGATGACACTGGGATACAGCCGGTAGTCACTGACAGAACCATTCCCGGAAACATGCATTTCACAGGTGATCGTCAGCCTGTCGGTATCCGGATTCAGGGAACAGATTCCGTTGCTTAATTCATGCGGCAGCATCGGCACCACCCGGTCTGTGACATAGGTGGAACACGCCCTCTTCGCGGCTTCCTTATCCAGGGCGCTTCCTTCCCTGACATAATACGAAACATCCGCGATGGAGACTCTGAGCAGCCAGCCGTTTTCTTCCCTGACACAGGAAACCGCGTCGTCAAAGTCCTTTGAATCATCGCCGTCAATTGTGACGGTGATATCATCTCTCAGATCTGTTCTGCCTTCTGTTTCTTCTTCTGAAACAAAGGAAGGAATCTGCTTGACTTCCTCCATGACTTCCTCAGGGAATTCAGGCTCGATGCCGTGGTCAAGGAGAATGGAAAGAATATCAACACCCGGGTCATCCTTATGACCGATCAGACGTCTGACACGGAGGGTCATCGGCCCGTCATACTTTTCAATATCGCAGAGAACTTTCGAGCCGTCCACCGGTCTGATTTCCGGATCCAGAAGAACCTTGCACGTTCTGTTCCTGAGTTTTTCATCATCCAGGACAAATTTCAGTCCGTGCCCGCGGTCATAATACGTGCCGATCAGCTGGGTTCTCGCTCTCTGCGTAACAGTGATCACTTCACCATAGATCTGCCAGAGCTGGCAGTAGACAAGAACTGTATCCCCATCCATGGCGCCATGCTGGTCAGGTTCCTCGATTTTGGCAGCTGCCCTGTCCTCACGGTTGACATAGCCGATGCCGGAGCGGGCAATGGAAATCTTTCCTTCAAACACCCCGGCTTTCTGGCGGTTCATGTATTCGCCTCTCCTGTTCAGGAAAACCATGTATTCATCCTGGAGTTCCTGCAGGGCATCACGAAATACCGGCGCGTCGCTTTTATCAGGACATACAGCGTCCTGGATCACACCGGCAGTGCTGTTCTGGGTGGGATGGTTTTCAAGATATCCCAGGATAAGATCTTTTACTTCTTTTGTTTCCATAAAATAAGAAAAACCGGCATATATACCGGCGCAATACTTTAGACAATTCTGATCAGGATGACGAGAACGAAGAATGCAATTCCCAGTCCGAGAGTCATATTGGAAATAACTTTCTCAGAGCCTCTTTCCTTCTGGTTGGCAAACAGGTTCAGTCCGCCGGCTCCGGTCAGTGCACCTGACATACCGCTGGTCTTGCCGCTCTGCAGCAATGAGAGGATAATCAGCATTGCTGAAACGATCATTAATAATGCGTCAAGCATGGTACGCTCCTTTCGCTTTTGATATATGCCGGATCATTATAACACCCTTATGTCACTCATGCAAACAAGGGATTTTCAATATTCTTAACATTGTACCTGTTTCATTTCTTTTTAACCGGAACTCCGCTACAATGGGAATACGGAGACAAAACCTATGGCATACGATAAACAGAACTGGACAGTTTTTTACCAGCTGGCAGCCGAACTTCTTGAAGCGGAACCCTGGCTTCATTTCGATGACGGCCAGCTGTTCTGCATCAAATACCTGGAATCGGAAGAGCCCGTCTATGTCAACATCCTCGGCAATGCAGGCAATACCTACGGCCTGGTCTTTTACGAAGGAGAAGACGGACTCAACGATTATAATCTGCTGCGCACCGGCGGGGATCTGAACCTGCCGCCCGTTTATCCGCTGTTTCAGCAGAACTGTCTGACCATCTATTTCGGCGAAGAAGAGGAGATGCCCGATGAACAGTATGAAATCTTCGCGGAGTCAGGATTTGATTTCAATGATTCTGTCCTCGGGATTCCCTATGTTCTTTCATTAAGGAGAGGCTTCTATCCCTGGACGCCGGAAAATGTCGAGATTGCCAAGCTTAACGCGTGGCTGCGGATGTTCCTGGATGTTCTGCCCTATGGCCTGCCTTCTGAAAACTGGGGCTTCGGCATGGATCATGGCTGCTGCTATTGTGATATCACTGCTGAAGATGAGGATGACTGGACATTTGACTATCCCCCTCTTCCCAGCATCGACTACACAGCTGAACTCGCGACTTTCTCGGATGAACAGATCAGGGATCAGATCAGGAACGCCCGCAGAAATGACATGATATTCGAGATGGATGTGCATTACACCAACATGCATATCAGCGATCCCGCCTGGCCGAGGCCGTGCGCCGCCCCGTTTGTTCTGGCTGCAGATACCGCCACCGGCATGATTATCGGCGAAAAACTTGCCGAACCGGATGAGGACATTTCCCTGGTGATGAATGAGATTCTCCTGAATACTGTGTCTGATTACGGGATTCCGCGGGAAATCCGGGTCAGGTCAGTGCTGTTCGCGGATATGATCGAAAGCGCGGCTGATCTGATGAATACTACCGTCAATATCTGTGACAGCCTGAAGGCCATTGACGAGGCCGTGGAATTCCTGGAATCAGGAATGACAGGCATGCACAATGAAATGCTGAGCTGAAATGAAAAAGAGGCCCTCTGAGCTGGCCTCTTGTCTAATCTCCTACTTTGCAGCCGGTGTCGCAGCCTTTTGAATCATTTTCTGCCTGCAGCGCCGCCACTCTTTCAATATTCTCTGTCAGTCTGGCTTTCAAAGCCTCTTTTCTTGCGGATGTCCAGTATTTCCTCGGTGAGATCACCGTGGAATCCTCCATGCATGTTTCGTTGTCGAAGGCAGTGATCCTGCCTTTTTCAATGAACAGTACAAGCGGCA
>JAUNJW010000133.1 GCA_030533035.1 Erysipelotrichaceae bacterium | reverse complement strand
CGGAACAGTTCAGCCGGTTCGCCGGCAGCCTGTCTCAGATCCTCTGTGAGTTCCATGGCGCAGACAGCACCGTCATAGGTTTCTTCCATTCCGTGCATGCAGAATACCATATAAGGTTTTTCATCCGGTGATATATAAAGAGTTCCGTCCAGGCACCGCCGGTCTGCCGGTGTGACAAAGCCGTCCGACAGCATCGCAAACGGACCGCAGGGAGAATCTGCTCTCAGCACGCAGGTGCCAAGATGCCTGCCTTCACCGGCAAATGTCGCGAACATATAAAATCGATCATGGTGCCGGTACACTTCGGGTGCCCAGTAACATCTGCTGCTCCAGAAGTTTTCCGGCCTCTGAAAGACTTCAAAGGGACCGTCCCAGTTTTCCAGATCAATGCTGATATAAACGTCGAACCCAGACGCCTCATCGGCAAAGGCGGTTTCGCTTCTGGTGCCGTAGAGATAGTATTTTCCTTCATATACCAGTATGAACGGGTCTCTGATATTAATATCTGTGCATTTCATAATGTAACCTTCATCTGAATTGTACCATCTGCCCGGCAGCGGAACACAGCGCTTCCCAGCAAAAAAGAGCCCGCAGGCTCTTTGTGAGAATTACTCGTTTGTCAGATCGCTTCCGAAATACTTTTCGGAGATCTTTGCCAGGGTGCCGTCAGCTCTGAGCACAGCCAGGGCTTCGTTGACAGCCTTCAGCAGGGACGCATTGTCGCTTCCCTTGGGCAGCGGCATCGCATATGCGGTAGCTTCTTCGGATCTGTCGATGACCTTGATGTCCTTTGTGCCGGTGGTCTTGATGTAATCCTGTACGGATGTTTCGGCATTGATTGTGGCGTCGACCTGCTTCTGGATCACCATGGTCATTGTCTCAGCCAGGGAATCGACACCCTGAACTGTCGCGCCGTAGGATTCACCGATTTCCATATATGTGGAGCCGATGGAGTTGGCGGTTGTCTTTCCTGCCAGGTCCTCAAACTTTGTGATGCCTGTTTCATCTGTTCTGACTACCAGGACTGTATGGTCGTAGGCATACGGGTCTGTGAAGTCATATGTCTGTTTGCGGCCTTCGGTTACGTCAACACCGTTGACAACCATGTCGATCTGGCCGGCGTCCATGCCGGTGAAGAGTGTGTCCCACGGTGTTTCGACATATTCAACTTCAACACCGAGCTGTTCAGCGACTGCGGCGGCGACTTCAACGTCAAAGCCGACCAGCTTGTCAGAAGAATCATGGAAGCAGAAAGGCTGCCATTCGCCTTCCAGGCCGACAACCAGTTTGCCGGCGGACTGGATTCTTGCCAGATGATCCTGCGCGTCATCTGCGGGCTGTGAGTTTTTGGAGCAGCCGGCTGTTCCGAAAGCCATGATTGCTGCAAGTGTTCCTGCCAATGCTTTTTTCATTTTTACCCTCCCTTAAGGTTGTTTGTCATTCTCCATGCGGAGAAATTCACGTGTTCTTTCCTGTTTCGGATTTTCGAAGAATTCCTTTGAAGGACCTTCTTCAATGATATGTCCGCCTTCCATGAAGATGACATGGGAGGAGACATCCTTCGCAAATCCCATTTCATGGGTGACGACAATCATCGTCATTCCCTCTTCAGCCAGTTTTCTCATGACGGAGAGAACTTCGCCGATCAGCTCCGGATCCAGGGCGGATGTCGGTTCATCGAAATAGATGATCTCCGGATCTGCCGCCAGCGCTCTTGCGATGGCGACACGCTGCTGCTGGCCGCCGGAGAGCTGGCTGGGATACTGGTTTGCCTTGGCGTCCATGCCGACCCTTTTCAGCATTGCCATGCCGATTTCGTCGGCTTCCGCCTTTTTGACCTTTCTGACCGCCGTCAGGCCGATCGTGACATTCTGCAGAGCGGTCTTGTTGCGGAAGAGGTTGTAGTTCTGGAAGACAAAGCCGGTGCGGCGTCGGATGGCGGCGATATCCTTTTTGGAAGTATGGGCCAGGTCGTGGCTCACGCCGTCAAACGTGATCGTGCCTTCGTCCGCTGTTTCCAGATAGTTGATGCATCTTAACAATGTTGTTTTTCCCGAGCCGGACGGGCCGAGGATGGCAATGACATCGCCTTTGTTTACGGTCAGGTCAACCCCGTCAAGGACTGTCACGCCGTCAAAGGCTTTGTGGATATTCCTGATTTCAAGTACCGCCATGATTACCCCCTGTTGCCTCCGTAGGCATTGAGTCTCTTTTCGCTGTATGCCTGTATCAGCATCAGAATTGAAGAGAACATGAGGTAGATCAGGGCGACTTCGAGGTAGATCGGCATGAACTGATAGGTTCTGCCGGTGATTCTCTGGGCCGAGAAGAACATCTCGACAACCGTGATATTCGAAGCCAGCGATGTGTCCTTCAGCATGGAAATCAGCGAGTTGAACAGCGGCGGCACCGCGGTCCGGAATGCCTGGGGCAGCACGATGTGCCACATGATCTGCAGATAGTTCATGCCGACACACCAGCCGGCTTCCACCTGGCCGGCGGGAACCGCTTCAAGGGCTGCTCTCATCGTCTCGGCGCAGTAGGCGCCTTCATTGAGCGAGAAGACAAAGACAGCGGCGGTGAATCCGTCGATCCGGATGCCCATACTTGGCAGTCCGAAGAATATCATGTACAGCTGTACCAGCAGCGGCGTGCCGCGGATGAACCAGATGTACACCCTGCATAATTTACTTAAGACCGGAACCTTCGCATACTGGATCATCGCGACAATCACGGCAATGATCAGCGCAAATGAAAACGAGATCACTGTCAGCGGGATTGTTACTTTGATTCCCTGAATGAGAAGCTTCGGGAACGATTCGATCATCAGCCTGATAATATCCTGGAAAGTCATTTTTCCTCCTTTCAGGCGCTGTTATGTTAATACAGATTTATTACGGCACGCAACTGATCTGCTTATGGACATCATAAGCTTTGCGCGGTCCGGAAAAAGAAATGCTGCTTTGCAGCAGCCGTTTTCACTTCTGTTTCAAGATGTCATCCTGGAATTCACGGGACAGCGCGAGCATGTCCGTGTACAGTCGTTTGAAGTAAATGCGGATATCATCGTCCTGAACCCTGTCGGTATTCTGTTCGATGATCTGCTGTTCTCTGCCGCTGTCAAGAATCGGAAGCCTGTTTTCGATTTTATAGTCGATAATGTCACGGACAATGGTGAACCGTTTTTCAATGAGCCTTACGATTTCGGCGTCAATTGAATCAATCTCTTCCCTGTCCTTTTCCAGACGTGTTGCCATAAAGATCTCCTCCAATTCTTATTAATATATATTATATCGCTGCCGTCAAATGATTGAATGCAAATGTATTTTATATGCCGCAATTCTTTCTTGTGTTAAAATGATTCAAACCTGAAAAAAAGAAGGATGGAACGATTATGGGAAAAAACTTTGTATTTATTTCACCAACATTCCCCAAAACATACTATCAGTTCCCAAAAGCCTGGAAGGAACTCGGCGGCAATTCACTGTGCATCGGTGAAGACAGCTGGGAAAGCCTCTCACAGGAAATGAGGGATGCCTGCACTGAATACTACCGGGTCGATTCCATGATGGACTATGACCAGATGTACAGGGCAGTCGCGTGGTTCGCGCACAAGTACGGAAAGATTGACTGGCTGGAATCCAACAATGAATTCTGGCTGGAACAGGACGCCCGTCTGAGAACGGACTTCAATATCACCAGCGGCGACAACTCGGAAGCTGTCATGCGCTTCAAGCGCAAATCCAACATGAAGGCTTACTACCACAAAGCCGGTGTTCCGGTTGCCAGATATCATCTGACAACAACGCTGGAAGAAGGAAAGAAGTTCATTGAGGAAGTCGGCTACCCGGTCATCGTCAAACCGGACGGCGGCGTCGGCGCCAGCGCCACATGGAAGATCTCCAATGATGAACAGCTGGCTGATTTCTACACAAAGGATCTCGGCACCCAGTACATCATGGAAGAATTTGTTCCGGGCTACATCGTCTCCTTTGACGGAATCGCCGACCAGAACAACAACATTATCTTCAAGACCAGCCACACATTCCCGGAGCCGATCATGGATATCGTCAACTCCAAGGAAGAGTGCTACTACTGGTCGGAAAGAGTCATACCGGAAGATCTCGACAAAATGGGAACCGCCGTTATCAAATCCTTTGATATCCGCGGCCGCTTCTTCCATACCGAATACTTCCGTTTGTCCGAAGACAAGGAAGGTCTCGGCAAAAAAGGCGATGTCGTCGGTCTTGAAGTCAACATGCGTCCGCCCGGAGGATATACCCCGGACATGATGAACTTTGCCAACAACATCAACGTCTACGCAATCTACGCGCAGATGGCAATGGACAACACAGTGAAATACACCACTGACAGACCTTATTCCTGCGTTTACTGCGCAAGAAGAGACGGCCTGGTATACAAGAACAACGCGGCTTCCATTTTCTCAAAGTACGGAAAGTCCATTAACATCCATGACCGGATGGCGGAACTTCTGGCGGAGGCAATGGGAAATGAATTCTATGTGGCCCGCTTCGAAGATGACGAGCAGTGCCGTGAATTCATCCGCTTCGTTCTTGAAAAGGAGTAAGCAATAAATGAAAACTGAATACTACAGAGAATACAGCCCGAACCTGGGCAGGGACATGGAGTACAAGGTCTACGGCCATGCCGGCAGACCGATGCTTGTCTTCCCCTGCCAGGACGGCAGATTCTTCGACTTTGAAGACAGAGGCATGGTCGAGTGTGCCAGGGAGTACATTGACCAGGGCCGCCTGCAGCTGTTCTGCTGCGATTCCAATGACCAGAATTCCTGGAGCCGGATCGGCGACTGGGACAACCGCAACAGAATCGAACAGCAGGAAAAGTATTACCACTATATCTGCGATGAGCTCTGCCCGCGCATCTTCGAAATCAACGCGGCGGCCAACGGCGGCAATTACGCCGACGGCATCCTGACAGCAGGCTGCTCCATGGGCGGCACCCACGCCCTCAACTTCCTGCTGAGAAGACCTGACATCTTCGCCGGCTGCATCGCCATGTCCGGTGCCTACAACGCCCGGCTCTTCTTCCCGGATTACATGGACGATCTCGTCTATGCCAACTCACCGGTTGATTATATCGAAGGCATGCCTTACGACCACCCCTATGTGGAAATGTACAGGAACCGCAAGATCATCGTTGTCTGCGGCAGAGGCGCCTGGGAACATCCGATGCAGGAAGACTCGGCAAGACTGCAGGAGCTCTTCGGCTACAAGAACATTCCCGCCAACATTGAATTCTGGGGCAGCGACGTGGCCCATGACTGGCCATGGTGGCTCAAGGAATTCCCCTACTATCTCAACTGGGTCTGTTAACACATCAAGTCCGTTTGAAAAAGCGGACTTTTTTATTTCCATTCTCCAAAGAAAAAAGCTCACCCTTTTCAGGATGAGCCCGGAAGTTCAGTTCAGATTACTTCGCGTAAGCTGCCGCGCTTTCGCCGGCGATCAGGCCGAAGACTGTGAAGTCAGCGACCGCGTTGCCGCCCAGACGGTTGCCGCCGTGGACGCCGCCGGTGACCTCACCTGCCGCGAACAGACCCGGAATCACATTGCCGTCTGTATCGATGACTTCTGCTGCTGAGTTGATCTTCAGACCGCCCATTGTATGGTGGATGCCCGGCTGGACTGTAAGAGCGTACAGGGTGTCCTCAAGCGGCTGGGCAAAACTTGTACGGTTGAAGTCAGGGTCATTCTTCGCCGCGACATAGCCGTTCCATGTGGAGATGGTTTCCGCAAGAGCCGCTTCATCAACGCCCATTTCCTTTGCCAGTGCTTCCGGGGAATCGCCGGTTACGGTCCAGCCCTTGGAAACATAGCCCTGGATGACAGCGGACGCGTCATACATCTTCTGGTCGACAATCAGCCATGCGTAGCCGCCGGTCTGGTTGTTTTCCGCGTCGGAAACCTTGTCACGGGTGGAGACTTCGTCATAGAAACGCTTGCCTTCCGCATTGACCA
>JAUNJW010000363.1 GCA_030533035.1 Erysipelotrichaceae bacterium | reverse complement strand
CAGCTGAAAGAAAAATACCCGTTCCTCGATCTGGAAAGAGCGGGCATGTGGGGAAATTCCGGCGGCGGCTGCGCCACCTCAAGGGCCATGCTGGAATACCCGGATGTTTACAAAGTCGGTGTCTCTTCCGCCGGCAACCATGATCAGAGAATGTACAACAACCAGTGGACGGAAAACTATTACGGACTTTACAACAGAGAGATCTATCTCAAAGGCGACAACACCTCGCTGGCAGGCAATCTCAAAGGCCGCCTGTTCATTGTTCATGGCGCCATGGATGACAATGTCGCGATGTCACAGTCCATCCGCCTGATCGACGCTTTGATTGAAGCGGACAAGGATTTTGATTTCCTGATCCTGCCGCGGACCAATCACAATGTGCCTGCCAATCCCTATTTCATCCGCAAAAAGATCGATTACTTCGTGAAGCACCTTCTTGGCGAAGAAGTGCCGGATTACAGATTCGCCAAGCCAGAATAAGAATTCATTTCAAAAGGCGCCGTGAGCGCCTTTTGTTCAACTGTTTCAAAGCTCAAATTTCTGGCTGAGTTCGCCGCGGATATCACGTTCCATGTTGAACTTGACCTGTTCCGCGCTGTCATAGACCGAGAAGAGATAGTACAGCTTGGCAACCGCCGCTTCGGTGGTCATGTCCCGGCCGCAGGCGGCTCCCTCTTTGCGCAGGACGCTGCCGGCTTCATAGGTTCCCATGTCGACGGTTGCCTGCGGACACTGCGAGCAGACAGTGACGACGGTTCCGTTTTCCCTTGCCTTTTCCAATATCGGTACAAGGCTGCCGTCATCCGGCATATTGCCCGAGCCGAACGTTTCCAGAACTATGCCCTTGAGGCGGTCAGTAATAATAGACTCAAACAGGCTGAAGCGGATGCCCGGGAATATCTTGAGTACGCCGATTGCCGCGTCAGCGAAAGGCCTGCACTCGAATTTCTCGCTGCGGTGGCGCAGGAACGCGGACTCGTTATATTGAATAGAGATTCCGGCTGTTGCCAGCGGCGGATAGTTCGGCGACACAAATGCCTGCATGCCGTCGGCCGAGTATTTTGTGGCTCTGTTTCCTCTTAAGAGAAGACCGCCGAAATAAATGCACACTTCCCTGACCTTGCCTTCTCCGGCAATGATCATCGAGGTGATCAGATTGTCCCTGCCGTCGCTTCTTGTCTCGCAGAGAGGAATCTGGGAACCTGTCAGGATGACCGGCTTGTTCAGTCCCTTCAGCATGAAGGACAGGGCGGAAGCCGTATATGCCATGGTATCGGTGCCGTGAAGAATCACGAAGCCGTCGTATTTATCATAGTTCTCCGCGATCAGGGAACCGATCAGATTCCAGTCGGAAACATTCATCCGGCTGGAGTCAAGAAGTCTTTCCGTTTCCATGAACTCCCATTCCGGCATGTCCGCCTTTTTCAGGGAATCCATATGAAACACTGCTTTGCGGAAACTGTCGCCTTCCGGCTGATATCCGCTTTCGGTTCTGACCATACCGATGGTGCCGCCGGTATGTACCAGTAGTATTCTGCTCATTGTCTCACTCCTTTGCGACAAGTGTGAATTCCGTGGTGCAGTCACCCACATGCAGACGGTAGGTGCCCGGTCCGAGATTGTCAATCATGGAAAGATCCCTGGAAATGGTTCCGCTGCCGCCGTCTTCCAGCTCAAAGGCAATCATGATCCACACCGGTTCATTCTTCCATTCCATCTGCCGGTATTCCCCGTCTTCCAGGACATCCAGCGTGTAGGCTGCCCCGTATGTGATTGTTTCACCGCTGTGATTCTCAATCACAGCTTCCAGGATTTCATCATGATAGTCAGTCGCGATAAAGCTGATCCCGTTTTCATTCAGATCCTTTGATTCCCGGAGCCCCATGGTACAGACATAAGGTTCGTTCTGTCCATGTCCGCGCAGGTCATAAATG
>JAUNJW010000362.1 GCA_030533035.1 Erysipelotrichaceae bacterium | reverse complement strand
CGGTGGCCACGGTGGCTTCTTCGCTCAGCACAGGGCTGTCCGGCAGATCGGTTGACAGATCAAGGCTGAGGCGCGGGGTCCTGATAAAGAAGAAGGCGGTAACGGCCAGCGCGACGGCAATGCCGGCTGCTTTCTGCCTGAGATCAGGGCAGAAAGCCAGCAGATAGAGGATGATCTGGCCATAGCAGAAAATCCCGACCAGCAGATGGCGCGGGAAGGCCATCATCGCGTCGTTGAAGCCCTGCAGGCCGGTCATGGCAAGGAAAGCGATGACAGGCAGCAGAATCACCAGGCTGAGCCAGTTTCTCTTTGTGATATACCAGCCGACATACGCCATCGGCAGAGTCGCCACGGTCAGGATTGCCCAGTACTTGTAATACATGAACAGACCCCATCCCATCGATGAGAACGGTACCTGGAACAGGTAGATCAGCGGCTGGGAAATCAGGAAGTAAACGAATGTCTTGAGCGCTGACTCAACCGGGGTTTTGCAGTTGGCCATGATGAGGATCGCCAGCAGGAACCAGGCTTCCAGGGTTTCGCCGACCCGGTGGAAGGAGGTTTCCGCAAAGGCGGGCACAATCAGGAACAGGGCTGTGACAAGCGCGGAAACGACCGCGTAGATAATAACGACCGGCCAGCTCATGTTCAGGCCGCCGAATATTTTATTGAGTAATCCTTTGTTTTTGTCCATCACAATTCATCCTTTCTGAACAGATCAATTGCTTTGATTCTCTGCGGCCCAGGCGGCTATCTCAGCGATCAGGTCCAGCGGGACACTGTCATAGGGAAAGCGGATCGTTCCTTTTGAATATGAATATCCCCTTTCCTCAAGCACTGCTCTGAAATGTTCCACCGCCTCCGGTCCCGGATATAAACCGAGATGTTTTTTCATCGCCGCAAAGTGGATCAGGTTGATTCTTTTGCGCCAGGTGGGCATCTGCCAGGAGATGATCTCCTCGGCGCCGGGAATCGCCCCGTGAATTGTATCATATACTTTCTCAAGTACAGGCTGAATTGTCTCAGGCTGGTTCAAAATATAATCATGGATCGCATCTGACATGTGTTTTTCCTTCCTTCCGGTTCAGAGAATGTTGCCGGAATATCTGCTTCCCGGATCCAGTCTGTTCATCAATAAATAACATCCGGCTGCCAGGGCGATGCCGCCGACGCAGTCAATGAAGTAATGCTGCTTGGTAAAAAGCGTGGACAGGACAATGATCACGGCGAAGACCAGCGTGTAAATCCGGTAGCCTTTCGTGACTTCCGGCTGGTTCATGATTCCCAGATAGCAGTAGGCGGAGATCATGCAGTGAAAGGAAGGAAACAGGTTGAACGCCTTCTCGCTGCCGTCCGCCGAATAAATGACATTCAGCATCCAGTTGAAGATGCCCGGCCCGGCGGCATGGTTCATAAGCCCCTCCCTTGCCCGGTCCATGTACGTCGGCATCAGGAAAAAGATCAGAAAGCCGATCAGGTAGGCAAGCGCGAGGCCGCAGAGGTAATTGATGTAATTCCTCCGTTTCGTCAGTGACGCCACAGCCGGGGCCATGATCCACAGAAGATAGCACAGAAGATACGGCAGCGCGAAAAACGGAATGACAGGAAACAGGTCGTCAATCGCCGGGATCTTGGGTTCTATGGCCCAGGCCACGGTTCCGAAAACCACGCTGAGCCAGTTGCCCAGGCGGTAAATCCCGTACTGGGCGGCGAAAAAGACAATGCCTGTGATCCATCCCCGCAGGGTGATTTTCCTGATCATTTCAATAAAGCTTTTCATCATTTGTCTCCTGACTGCATTTCTGCAATTGCTGAAGTATGGTCTGATACACGGAGTGCCGTTTTTCAATTCCGGCTTTCCTGTTTCTTCCGTGTTCTTTTTGTCATTGAAAAATCCCAGGCTTCCTTCACCCAGGAAAAAAGCTGCTCATCCAGTTC
>JAUNJW010000361.1 GCA_030533035.1 Erysipelotrichaceae bacterium | reverse complement strand
TTCTTCAGTGAAACCGGCGATTATCAGGCACTTTATGAGAGCGAGGCGTTTAACACGATCCTGGATTCCATTACCTTCGGCGGAGCTGAAGAAAAGGCAGCCCTTACATCTGACCAGGGGTATCTTACCGTAACGCCGGTCGGAGCCTGGTACCAGGGAGAGTCCAAATACAATCAAGCCATTACACTCTATAACGACAGTATCGGTCCTGTTACCTGGGCTGTGTTTGACGACAGCCAGTTAAGCACCGTGGAGAAACTGAAAGAATACACGCTGACTGGTTATTCCAGCTACAGCTTCGAGGAAAAGACCATCGGCAATAACACCTTTGAAGTGCTCGATGCAGGCAGCGTGTCATATCTGGTCGCGCCGACTTCTTCCGGCAAAGGTCTTAAGATCGAGTTGAGAAACTGTACATTGGAACAGGCAGAGGAACTGTTGGAAACAGTGGAGATCAAATAAAGAGTTCAAAAGACGGAGGTATATCATGGGATTTACAGATACTTTAAAAGCTGCAATGGATACTACCAGGAAATATCAATTGAGCAGAACAATGACCATCGATGAAGTGTATCAGCTTCTTGCTTCAGCCGGCCTGGACCCGGCGGATGTCGGCAGCTTTGAGCTTAAAAAGGGACTGGGAGGGAAAAGCATCGTATTTTCCGGCGGCACCATTGCCTATCCGACGCTTACTGTCCACGGAAGCGAAGCAAGGCTCCAGAAGATCATTAAACAAAAAGGAAAAGGCCAGTTCAGTGTTCTGGGAGTCAGGATTCCCAACGGAGATACTCCATGGTCCAGAATGAGCGAAGCAGACCAGGGAAGCGCGTATTTTAAGTCCGTTGGGGATACACTGAACGGAATTTTGAAATAACGGCAGCAGGAGAAGGAGGAATAACCAGAAGGAATGTGCAAAGGGGCTGTACAGACAGCCCCTTCTTTTCTGCATAAAATTAGGTGCAGGAACCCTGCAAGCATATACAACATGACAGCAAATATGATAACTGATATTTATGTATTGCCTCGATTAGAATTCATTTTTATTATCAATAGTTATCATCTATAGTAGAAACAGGAAACAATCCCGGTCACTGCCGCACAATGATGTCATTGTGCGTATAGAAATCCAGGAAATCATACAGGGCTTTTCGATTGTCGTCCGCACGCCAGAACAAGGCGCTGTAAACCGTCGGGGCATTTTCAAGAGGGATCAGGGCCAGGCCGGTCATCTGCTTAAGCGGCGCCAGATCCGAAAGAATGCTGATCCCCAGACCGCTCTGGACCATCATGAGGACCGCACCGATCCAGTCAAAGGACAGAAGAATGTCCGGTTCAAAGCCGCACTGGATGCACCAGTTCCTGGCAAACCGGTATTCGCTGGATCGTTCATCCGTGCCGAGGAAAATGAATTTCTCATATTTCAGATCGGAAAGGTTTACGGAAGATTTGCCGGCTAGCGGGTGGTCCGCCTTGGTGACAAGCGCCAGATGGGTTTCTTCAATGATCCGGTAATCCAGCTCCGGAAGGATCTCTTCCTGTGTAAAGATCTTCAGGGCAATATCGATCCGGCGGGACAGAAGGTCCTGATTGAGATCGGCCCGTTCCATATAAGGCGTGGAAAGAACCTTCGCGGTGCGGCTGACGGAATTGAAATGACGGATCGCGGGGACCAGATAAAACAGCTCCTTAAAGAGCATGTAGCCGAACCGTAACGTCACGGTCTCGGAGGAGGCAGCCTCTTTCATATGGCTGATCAGCAGGGGCTCTTTTCCGAAGATCCCGGAGCATTCCCTGCGAAGAACTTCTCCGGCAGCCGTCAGTTTCAGGGATCTGCCGGCGTGTTCAAATAAGGTGACATGGAACTCATCTTCCAGGTCCCGGATGGTTTTGCTCAGAGCCGGCTGGCTGACACACAGACGGTCCGCTGCTTCATACAGGTTCCGGGACTG
>JAUNJW010000360.1 GCA_030533035.1 Erysipelotrichaceae bacterium | reverse complement strand
CACCGCGGACTGCTCAGATTCATTACTGATTGCAGTGAATACTGCATGCAAAAGCAAAGAAAAGGACGCGCTCAGACATCTGCGCGGGAACATGATCCTGACAAAACAATTAAGATTTGTTTGCGGCGATTAACTTTAGTTCATTTTTCCGGAATTTTGACTATTATATTGCTTAAGGGGATATTTTCATCATGGCTAAAACAAGTAAGAAATCCGTTAAGTCATCCACTGCAAAAAAGAGCACAAAGAAAGTCAAAAAGCAGAAACCGAAGGTTTCAGCCCTCACTGTCACGGCAATCCTCGCAGCGATCGCGGCCGTCTCGGCATGTGTGCTTCTGCTGCTGAACAAATGGCAGCTCAGCCTGAATCTGAAAGGCGCTGACATCGTTCATGTGGAATATGGTTCTGAATATATTGATGAAGGCGCTGAGTGTGCATACACCGGAACATGGCTGCCATTCATCCGGGAAGACGTTGAAGTCAGTACTGAAGGCAGTGTTGACAGTACAAAAACCGGAACATATACACTGACTTATTCGGCGGATTATAAAGACCTTCATGAAGAAAAAACAAGAACTGTCATTATTGAGGATACTGCTCCCCCGCGCATTGTCCTGAATGAGTCGCCTGATTCCTACACCCCCTTCAATCATCCCTATGAGGAAGAAGGCTTCACGGCTGAAGACAATTATGACGGCGACCTGAGTTCCCAGGTTGTTTCAGAAGAGAAAGACGGAAAAGTTTACTACAAAGTCACAGACAGCTCCGGCAATACCGCAAGCATTGTCAGAACCATATATTATGATGACCGCAAAGGTCCGGAAATCACCCTGGCCGGCGGCGAGGCCGTTACATTCTATGTCGGCGACAAATTCTATCATGAATGGTATGCCATGGATGATGTCGACGGCGATCTTTCAGAAGAAGTCAAAATTGAATCAGATGTCGATACTTCAACCCCCGGTGAATATACCGTAACCTATACAATCTCTGACAGCCACGGCAATGAATCCACTGCCGTCAGAACTGTCACAGTCAAGGCAAAGCCGAAAAACAACCCTGCCCCCTCAGAATCAGGAAAAACAATTTACCTGACATTCGATGACGGGCCGAGCGCTTATACAGACCAGCTGCTGGCTGTGCTTGACCAGTACAATGTCAAGGCGACATTCTTCACCACATCAGCTTATCCCGGCTATGCCTACTGCATGGCAAAGGAAGCGGCAGCCGGCCATACCGTTGCGGTTCATACCGCGACCCATGATTATTCACAGATCTACGCGTATGACGAAGCCTACTGGGCAGACTTCAACAGGCAGAACGAAGTTGTCGCGGCCCAGACAGGCTCCTACTCCACGATGTTCCGCTTCCCCGGCGGCAGCTCCAATACAGTCAGCCGCAATTACAACACAGGCATCATGTCCAGGCTTGTCAACCAGGCAGCGTCCTATGGATATGTATACTTCGACTGGAATGTTTCAAGCGGCGACGCCGGCAACACCACGGATACATCGGTTGTCTATTACAATGTCATTACCGGAATCCAGGCATGCGCGGACAGAGGTGTTCCTGCCGTTGTTCTCCAGCATGACACCAAATCATATTCCGTGGCTGCTGTCGCTGATATTATCGAATGGGGTCTTGAAAACGGATTTACTTTCGCTGCCCTGACACCATCCTCATACGCACCGCATCATGGTCTCAACAACTGATCAGGGTAATCCCTGATCTTTTTTGAATGACACTTTTCACAATCCAGAATTGTGAACTGTGCTATGATGACAATGAGAAAGGATCACCGTATGACGGCTGTCCTCTAATTCTTTAACGAAAACGATCGCTAACGTTTGGAGGACGGGCGATCGTTTTTCGTATTCATGTATGACGCAATCTGCAGGCCGAGGCTGACAGATGTAACTGTTAAAGTCACAATTGCGATCACAGTATCAATACTGATCATAG
>JAUNJW010000010.1 GCA_030533035.1 Erysipelotrichaceae bacterium | reverse complement strand
TATCATGCGGCTTCATCTGGACCCTTTCCCAGAAAACCGCGGCCATGAAGGAAACAGAACAGCAGCTGATCAGTGAAAATGAAAAACTCACTGGGCAGGTAAGCACCATTAAGGAAAACATCACCGCGAAAGACATTGAGATCGCAGATCTTGCCGAAGAGAAGAAGCCCGTTCTGGAGGCGGAAGACGTATGGAAGCAGAGAACAGAAGAAATACGCGCGCTGCTTTCAGATTAACCGCGGTCCTGCTGGCGGCAGGGCTGGCCGCTGCCGGCGCCGTATACTATAACCAGAAAAAAGAACTGACAGCGATCGAATCTCATATCGCGGAACTGGAATCAGCCAACGCGGACCTGCAGAAAGAACTGGAACTGGAAACCGGAACACTGGCCGAAAAAGAAGCAGCCGCAGAAGAATTGAACAATGCGGAGACTGCCCTGGCAGACACGAAAGCCGGATACTATGAAACCTGCAGACAGCTTGAGGATGAGATCCTGGCCGGCACAAATCCAAATAAAATCGCCTATCTGACCTTTGATGACGGTCCTTACGAAAGAACAACCGGAAGATATCTGGATATTCTGAAAGACCGCAATGTCCTGGCCACCTTCTTCCAGCTTGGAAGGCCGTCGGAAAAACTGGACGCGCTCTATCGCAGAGCCTATGACGAAGGCCACACGATTGCCAACCACACATATTCCCATCAGATCAGAAACGGGATCTACCGGGGCGTCAGCTATTTCATCAACGATGTCATAAAGAACCGTGAATTCATTCAGGACAAGCTCGGATATACCACCAATATCCTCCGCTTCCCGGGCGGATCTTCAACGGCCAGGTCACTGAAGCCGGCAATTATTGAAGAGTTAAGAGAACTGGGCTATGGCTGGGTCGACTGGAACGCCGCCACCGGCGATGGCGTTGAAATCATGTCCCCGCAGGAATACCGGGACAATGTGCTTAAAAAAACAGGCGGCAGAAGTGTTCTGGTCGTCCTTATGCATGACTACAGTGAAAACACCCTGGCCGCCCTGCCGGAGATCATCGACGGCCTGCGGGCACAGGGATATACTCTTCTTCCTCTGTTTTACGAAAGTGCCATGATCAACAAGTAGACTTTTACAGAGTTCCGTGAAAAAGGACCTGCTGCACTGATTGATGCAGTCAGGTCCTGTTTTTTACCGGGGATTATTCTGTTTTGACGACGGCCTGGTATAGCTGCCGATCACCCGGTCTATATTTCTGACAATCAGTTCCTGGGCTTTGGGGCCATAGGTCAGGCGGATGTAATTTTCATTGGCCGCATTGACCGCTTCCTGGCCGTAAATGCCTGCCGCCTCCCCTTTTTCTGTGGGGATCTTCGCGGTTTTGTTTCCATATGGAATCTCCTGCAGGTATCCTTCTTTCAGCAGCCAGGCACTGACATCCTGGGCCTTCATTGCCTGCATGCCTTCGGTCGCCGCAAGATCAGTAATGGCTTTGCATATGACGCTGGCGGTGACGGGTTCCTGGAAATACTGATACTGTCTCAGCTGTTCCGGCTTGATTGAAAAAGGAATTGTGTTTTTGCGGTATACGGTGGGATTGAGCTGGTCATATCTGTATTTTCTGAGAACCTGCTCAACGTATTGAAGATATGCCTTTATTTTTTCCTGGTTCACCACGTCATTGGGTGAAACCCTTGTATTGTTCAGCGGATTGACGCCGTTCGCCAGCCTTGAAGTATATTCAATGGCACGGTCAAGTATTCTGAGATCTCTTTCATCCATATGTTTTTCCTCTCAGTAATCATATCACTGCCCGCCGGGTATAATCACGGTACCGGTGTTTTCGTCATAAATCATGATATGATTCTTATACAAAGGTATATAACGGCGCTGCAGACCGCCTGAATAAAGGAGCTATAACTATGCGTGCAGACTATCATTTACACTGCGAATTTTCCGACGACTCACGGGAAAGAATGGAAACTCAGATTGAGCGCGCCATTGAACTGAAACTGGATGAGATCTGCTTTACGGATCACGTCGACTACGGCATCAAAAAAGACTGGTCCGAAGGCAATATTGTCTGGCGCGGCGGTGATGCCATGAGCTCAGGTATTGAAGGAAAAGACCCGCTTGCCAATGTCAATTATCCGGAATACTTCTCCAAGATTGACCGCATGAGAGAAACATACAAAGGACAGATCGTGATTAAGAAAGGCCTGGAATTCGGTATCCAGTCCATTACCGCTGATCAGTTCCGGGAACTCTATAACAAGTATCAGGATGAACTGGACTTTGTCCTGTTCTCCATGCACCAGGTCAACAACCTGGAATTCTGGACCCAGGACTTCCAGAGAGGCAAGACCCAGAAAGAATACAACGAGGAGTATTACCGGGAAATCTATGAAACCATGAAGATCTTCAAAGATTATTCTGTTCTGGCTCATCTCGACCTGATTGTCCGCTATGACAATAACGGCGTGTATCCGTTTGAGAACGTGAAGGACATGATCGCTGAAATCCTGAAGCTGGCAATCGCTGACGGCAAGGGAATCGAACTGAACACTTCCAGCTGGAAATACGGTCTCGCCGATACCCAGCCTTCCAGAGCCATCCTGAAGCTGTACAAGGATCTCGGCGGAAGAATCCTCACTGCCGGCTCCGACGCCCACGTCGCTAAGATGCTGGCGGATCATCTCGACGAAGGATACAGGATCCTGCGCGATGAGATCGGCTTTAAAGAGATCTGCACATTTGAAAAAATGCAGCCGGTATTCCACGCTCTGTAAACAGGACTGCTGAAGAAACGGAGGAAACGATTATGATCCGCGCAATTCTGCTTGATATCGACGGCACCTTAACCAACAGTCAGAAAGTCATCACTCCGAAAACAGCCGAAGCATTGAAAAAAGCACAGGCCATGGGCGTGCGGCTGGTCATCGCCAGCGGCCGCGCCGACCAGGGACTTTACCAGTATGCCGACGTACTGGACATGCCTTCCCACCACGGCATCTTTGTCTGCTACAACGGCGCCAAGGTCATGGACTGCCAGACGAAGGAAGTTTATTTCCATCAGCCCATGAGCATCGAAGAGGGAAAAGCTGTCCTTGAGCACATGAAGAAATTCGAAGTCAGCCCGATCATCGCAAAAGATGAATATATGTATACCAACGATGTGTATGCAGGAATGATCCACAAAAACATCGGTTCCGATGAAATCTTCAATGTCATCCAGTATGAAAGCCGGGGAAACTTCTTCATTCTCTGTGAAAAAAGAGACCTGGCTGCTTTTGCGGATTTCCCGATCGAGAAGATCCTGACCGCCGGCGAGCCGGAGTACCTGCGTGATCACTGGCAGGAAATGGGAGCGCCGTTCAGAGACACTCTCTCCTGTATGTTCACCGCCCCGTTCTACTATGAGTTCACCGCGAAGAATGTGGACAAGGCAAAAGCCATTGACACTGCTTTTACAAAGCTCGGCTATACAGCGGATGAAATGATCGCCTTCGGAGACGCGGAGAATGACATCTCCATGCTGGAGTATGCCGGCATCGGCGTCGCCATGGGCAATGCCACCGAAGCCGTCAAAGCCATCGCAGATGAAATCACCCTTTCCAACGACGAGGACGGCATCGCCGAATCTCTGTATAAACATATTGAAGGACTCCGTTAAAAACAAAAAGAGACCGAAGCAGGCTTCAGTCTCCCGGATAATCTGATGACAGCCGTCACCTTGCGGCTGTTTTCTTTTTCCTGCCGGCAGTAACCGTGGAAAGATACTTTTTCAGTTCCTCAATATACATGGAACCGACTTCGGAAAGGACACTGTTCTTTTTGGTGATATAGCCGATCTCCATGTGGCTGTTGGGATTGGATTCATCCTCCTTGTACGGCACCGCGATGTAATCATCACCGTTAAGTTCCTCACAGATGATTCCCGAGCAGAGTGTATAGCCGTTGAGGCCGATCATGAGGTTGAGCATGGTGGCCCTGTCATTGGCCTTGATAATCCTGGGATACTCATTGGTGCTCAGGATTTCCTCAGCGAAATAGAAGGAGGAGCTGTCGCCCTGGTCAAACTGCAGGCAGGGGTATTCCTGCAGCTGGGAAAGGGTGATTGACTTCTTTTTCGCCAGCGGGTGGTCTTTATAAATATAGACATAGGCCTGGCAGTCGATCAGGTGATGGAATTCAAGGCTGTTGGTGCGCAGCAGCTTTGTGATGGCGGAGCGGTTGAAATCGGACAGGTAAAGGATGCCGATCTCGCTTCTGATTCCGGCCACATCGGCAATGACTTCTTTTGTGCGCTCCTCCATGATCGCGAAATCATACTCGGTCGTATCAAACTTTTTGACCATCTCGACAAACGCCTTGATCGCGAAAGAATAATGCTGGGTGCTGACAGCGAACTTCTTGCGGATCTTTTCGTCGCCGCTGTAGCGGCTTCTGAGCTGCTCGTACTGGCTGTAAACCTGTCTGGCATACAGGAGGAATTCACGGCCGTCATTGGTGACTGTCACACCCCTGCCGGTGCGGTTGAAGATCTGGATGCCGATCGACTTCTCCAGCTCCTGGATGGCGCTGGTCAGGGAAGGCTGTGAAATATAGAGCATCTCGGCGGCCTTGTTGATGGAGCCGCATTCGGAAACTGTGATCGCGTAATATATCTGCTGAATTGTCATGCCTGCAAACCTCCTGTAGGACAATATTCGTTATGACGGAAAGGCGGATATTCCTGCCCTTTGTTTGATGGACAGGATATGGAGAAAGCGGCGGTTCTGCTGTTTTGACAGAGAATAACATAACCCTGAACGATGTATTTCAGCTATATATTAAACCTATATGCAGTAATCGGTTAATCCACTTGCCCGCATTCTCCGTATTTTCCCTGTTTTCAGATACAATATCATTTGTATTATCGTTTGATTTTACATGCATCAGCCTTTAATATAGTTGGTAACACACATAAGGATTGTTATGGGCAGAAAAGCTTTCATGCAAAAACGAATGCGCATCACGGCACACCGTACCGGCATCCTTTTGTATGTTTATAACCATTAAGAAAAATATAAACATACCCCGGTGCCGTCCCGCATCGGGGATGTTTTTGAAAGGAGACCATATTTATGCCGATCCGAATTCCGAATGAACTTCCTGCCGCCGGTGTTCTTGAGTCCGAGAACATCTTTGTCATGCGGGAAACCCGAGCTGAAAGCCAGCAGATCCGTCCCCTGCGCATTCTTGTCCTGAACCTGATGCCGCTGAAAATCGTGACTGAGACACAGCTGGCCAGACTGCTTGGCAACACCCCGATCCAGGTGGAAATGGAGCTGCTGACTGTCAGCGGCAGACAGCCCAAGCATACCCCGATTGAGCATATGGTCGCCTTCTACCAGACCTTCGATGATGTCAAAGACAGAAACTTTGACGGCATGGTCATCACCGGCGCGCCGGTGGAACACCTGCCTTTCGAGGAAGTGGATTACTGGGACGAACTGTGCGACATCATGGAGTGGTCCACCACCCATGTCCACAGCACCTTCCACATCTGCTGGGGCGCCCAGGCAGCCCTGTATTATCACTATGGCATTGACAAGATTCCCCTGCCGGAAAAGATGTTCGGCGTCTTCCCGCATAAGGTGACCCACAAGGGCTCGATCCTGTTCAGAGGATTCGACGACACCTTTATGGTGCCCCATTCCCGTCACACCGGAATCAGCCGTGAGGAAATCATCAACACACCCGAACTGAAGATTCTCGCTGAAAGTGAGGAAGCCGGCGTCTATGCCATTTCCACTGATGAAGGCCGCCAGATCTTTATCACAGGCCACAGTGAATACGATCCCGATACCCTTGAAAAAGAATATCTCCGCGATAAAAACGCGGGTCTGCCGATTCATGTGCCGTACAACTACTATCCCAATGACGATGACACAAAGCGGCCGGTATGCACATGGCGGTCAAGCGCCAACCTGCTCTACTCCAACTGGCTGAACTACTTCGTCTATCAGGAGACACCGTATGATCTGAGCGAAGTGCAGAAGCTCAGGGAAGAGAGAAAGCACAGGAAGGTACGCAGCCATGAAGATAAGTGAACTGCTCGCACAGGATAAAATCACCCTCTCCTTTGAGGTTTTCCCGCCGAAAAAAGCGGAACGGTTCGAAGCGGTCAAAACAGCCGCGGAAGATATCGCTGAACTGCATCCCAGCTTCATGTCCATCACCTACGGCGCCGGCGGCTCCACGGCCGGTTTTACGGCTGAACTGGCAGCGGACCTGAAGAAGGATACCGGCGTTCCCGTCATGCCGCATCTGACCTGTGTCGGCTCCTCAAAGGAACACACAGACCGGATGATTGCCCAGTATCGCTGTGAGAACATTGAAAATATCATGGTTCTGCGCGGTGACATGCCGGCAAGCGGTGAAGCAGAAACAGACTTCACCCACGCCAGCGACCTGATTGCCTATATCAAGAAACAGGCGGACCTCTGCATCGGCGGCGCCTGCTATCCGGAAGGACATATTGAAAGCTACAACAAGAATCAGGACCTCAGGAATCTGAGAACCAAGGTGGAAGCCGGCTGTGATTTCCTGACAACCCAGATGTTTTTTGACAACAATATCTTCTATAACTTCCTGTACCGGGCAAGAGAGGCCGGGATCCGTGTACCGATCCTTCCCGGCATCATGCCGATCACAAACGCGAAGCAGCTCGACCGCTCGGTTGCCCTTTCCGGCACAAATGTACCCGAGCGCTTCCGGGCGATTGTCGATACATTCAGGGACAATCCGGCTGCCATGAAACAGGCCGGCATTGTCTATGCCTCCGAGCAGATCATCGACCTGATCGCCAACGGCATAAAGCATATCCATGTTTATTCCATGAACAAGCCCGATGTCGCAAAAGGCATCATGGACAACCTTTCGGAAATTATTAAATGAACATATCCAGAAAAGAAATCAGACGCTATCTCGGCATGATGAAGGCAGACAGCGATGAAACCGCTGATGCGCTCATTGAAGAGTGTGTCGCCCTGCTTGAGGACGCCGCGAAGCCCAGGCATATCTATGAAAAGTTTCCCCTTGGCTGGGAGAACGGTTTTCCCGTGATTGAAGGCAATGTGATTCAAAGCCGGAATCTGGCGAAAAACCTGGATGGCTGCACGCGGATCGTCATTATGGCGGTGACCCTGGGAGCCGATGTCGACCGTCTGATTCAGAAATACAGCATCCTCTCCATGTCCAAAGCCGCTGTCCTGCAGGCATGCGCAGCCGCCATGGTTGAGGAGGTCTGCGATGAGGTCAATGAAGAGATCCGGCAGAAGGCAGAGAAAAAAGGATATTTCTGCCATCCCCGCTTTTCACCGGGCTATGGCGATCTTCTTCTGGAAAACCAGAAGCTGATCTTTTCCCTGATCAATCTGCCGAAAGCCATCGGCCTGACTCTCAACAGTTCATTATTGATGACGCCTTTCAAATCCGTGACCGCCTTCATCGGCCTTTCAGCGGAAAAGAAAGAAACACAGGAAACAGGCTGCGCGGCATGCGCGATGTCGCCGACCTGCGAGTACCGTGAACAGGAGGACATATGAAAAAGGAATTCCTCGAACGCCTGGGAAAAGAATGGCTCTTTTTTGACGGCGGCACCGGTTCAATCCTGCAGAAAATGGGATTGCGCGGCGGTGAGCTGCCGGAGACATGGAATCTGAAATATCCTGACAGAATCAAAGAATTATACAAAGGCTACCTGAATGCCGGTGTTGATGTGTTCAATGCCAACACGTTCGGAGCCAACCGCCTCCATTATCCGGACAATGTCAAAGAAATCATCACTGCCGCGGTGGAACTGGCAAAAGAAGCGAGGACTGAAGCCGGACGGGAAGACGCTTATATCACCATTGATATCGGCCCTACCGGAAAGCTGCTTGAGCCGCTCGGCGATCTTTCTTTTGAAGAAGCGGTGGATATTTTCTCGGAAGCTGTCAGAGCCGGCGCCGAAGCCGGGGCTGACCTGGTTCTGATCGAAACCATGAATGACAGCTATGAAGCCAAGGCAGCGGTTCTTGCGGCGAAGGAAAGCTGCGATCTGCCTGTATGCATTACTGTCACCTTTGACGCAAACGGAAAACTGCTGACCGGCGCCTCCGTGGAAGCAGTCGTGGCGATGCTGGAAGGACTCAGGGTGGACGCCCTCGGCGTCAACTGTTCCCTCGGCCCGAGAGAAATGGTGCCGATCATTCAGCGGCTTGCGGCTGCCTCTTCCATCCCGGTCATTGTCAATCCCAATGCCGGCCTGCCTGTCACAAGGCACGGCATGACCTTCTATCCGGTGCAGCCGGAGGAATTCTCGGAACTGATGGCGGAAATCGCGCAGATCGGCGTGCAGTGTGTCGGCGGCTGCTGCGGAACAACTTCCGAGCATATCCGCATGACCATCGAAGCTGTTTCGAAAAAGAAATTCAGACCTGCCACACAGAAAAACAGAACGGTTGTCAGCTCCTATAACCGGGCAGTTGAAATCGGCGATACCTGCGCCGTCATCGGCGAAAGAATCAACCCGACCGGCAAGAAAGCATTCAAGCAGGCGCTGCGTGACAATAACATTGACTACATCATCGCCGAAGGCCTGAAACAGGAGGACGCCGGCGCCCATATCCTGGACGTCAATGTCGGTCTTCCCGAGATTGATGAGCCGGCCATGATGGAAACTGTCGTGAAGAAACTGCAGGCTGTGTGCGGACTTCCGCTGCAGCTGGACTCTTCCGACCCTGCCGCTCTGGAAAGAGCGATGCGGATTTACAACGGCAAGCCGATGATCAACTCGGTCAACGGCAAAGAGGAAACTCTGAACAGTATTATGCCGCTGGTCGCCAAATACGGCGGTGTTCTCGTGGGCCTGTGCCTGGATAAGGAAATCCCGTCAACTGCGGACGGCAGAATCGCCATCGCGAAACGGATCCTGGAGGCTGCGGCTTCCTATGGCATACCTCAGAAGGATATCGTCATCGACGGCCTGTGCATGACTGTCTCTTCCGATCCGAAGTCTGCCTTATGCACACTGGAAACAGTCAGAAGATGCCGGGATGAGCTGCATGTGCGCTCAATCCTCGGTGTTTCCAATATTTCCTTCGGTCTGCCCCAGAGAGGCATTGTCAACGCCCACTTCCTGAGCATGGCGATGCAGAACGGACTGTCGGCGGCGATCATCAATCCGAACAACGCCCAGATCATGGCCGCCTACAGAGCGTCCAACGCCCTGCTGGCAAAGGATCCCAACTGCGCAGATTACATCGCAGCCTATGCCGGCACTGCCGAAGTCAATACACCGGTTTCCGCAAAGCAGGCAGAAGCCGGCCAGGTTCCGGCAGCCGGACAGTCCCTGCACCAGTGCATTGTCAGGGGCCTTGCCTCCCCTGCCGCTGAAGCTGCCAGGGAAGCTCTGAAAACAGCCATTTCCCCGCTGTCAGTCATTGACGGCGAAATCATTCCCGCCCTCGATGAAGTCGGCAGAGGATTTGAGGCAGGCACCACCTTCCTGCCGCAGCTGCTGATGAGCGCCGACGCCGCAAAGGCTGCTTTCGCGGTCATCAAGGAAAGCATGTCTGCTGTTCCCCAGACAGTCAAAGGCAGAATTATTCTGGCGACGGTCAAAGGCGACATCCATGATATCGGCAAGAACATCGTCAAGGTCATGATGGAAAACTACGGCTACGAAGTCATTGATCTCGGCAAGGATGTGGATCCGGAAGTGATCGTTGACACAGCGATCAAAGAGGATATAAAGCTGGTCGGACTTTCCGCCCTGATGACAACAACAGTTGTCTCAATGGCTGAAACAATCAAACTCTTACGTGAGAAGAAGCCAGACACAAAGGTTGTCGTCGGCGGTGCCGTCATGACCCAGGAATATGCCGATCAGATCGGCGCGGACGCCTACGGCAAAGACGCCATGGCTTCCGTCAGATATGCCGACAGTGTCTTTGAGCAGAATTGAATCAGATATGAAAACGGGATGTCACCATGACATCCCGTTGACACGTTTCAGAGCTTCCAGCGCGTTATTCAGAGGTCTGAATAACAGCAGGCAGATGATGAAATTGGATATTCCGTGGACCAGATCATAGGGAATCCCGGCGATCCACCACGCGAAGGCTGCTTTCAGTCCGGCGGCGATCAGCGTGACAACGGAGCAGAATGCGCCGAAGGTCAGCCCGAAGGCTGCCGAAAGAACCGTGTAATTCCAGATTGATTCTGCGTTCCTGTTCAGATGGGTCAGAAGAACCAGGAGCGGCCACATGTAAAAATAAACAATTGACCAGGTCCCGAATCCCCAGTACGTGCATTCAATGAACGCGAAAATCAGAACAGCCGGCAGAGTCATTTTCCAGCCGAACTGCTTTGTGAAGACAATGACCAGAAGCGTGATCAGCTCAACATTCGGGACCGGATTCAGGGCGATTTTCGCAGCTTCCATGATTGCGGTCATGACCGCAATATAGACAATCCTGCGGACCGCCAGTCCGTTATCCGTCATTTCTGCGGCTCTTCAGGTACGTAAACCTCGTAGGCGAAGCGGTAGGTATCACCGTCTGTCACCGGCTGCTGGTCAGCGCCGTACTGACCGTATTCACCATTGACATAGATGGACCAGTAAGCGCCGTCCTTCTCATAGTCCGGTGTGATCTCATTGATGGAAGTAATGTATAAACCATATTCAGAGGTGCTGCCCTCATAGGCAAAGTCACCGTCCGCCTTCATCTCATCCATCAGCTGGCTGAGATATTCCGCGTCGGTTTTTTCTTTGTATGTTTTTGTTTCGCCCTTGTCATCAACAACTTCCACGGTGACAGATTTGGAACCTTCGGTGGGTTTGGGTGAGAGTCCCTTCCATAAGCCGAACATGATCAGGGCGGCAGCGATCAGGCCAATCAGCCAAATCAGCGGTTTTTTGTTTTTCATTTTCTTTCCCCTTTCAAACAAAAAAGCTCTCCGGGTTCTGACCAAAGAGCATGCACGCTGAAAAAACAGTTGACTCAACTGTAATCGCGGACCATACCCGTGCAGTCAGGATCCCGTGACTATCGCACAGCTCCAGGCAGGTCTCCCGGCTTGCGGCGCATTGCGGATGCACGCCTTCTCAGTTTCCCAATGGCATAATGGCATCCACCCGCCGGATACGGTGACGGGTTCGTACAGGATTCTCACCTGTTTCCCTTTTCACAGCGACCAGACACAATTCCTGTGCCTCGCTGCACCTGAAACTATCCATATAATGACAGCGTTCGCTGTCTCATTAATGTTACACCAGAAATCCGGATATGCATACAAACGAAAAAGAGACCCGGAGGTCTCAGATTCTTATTCTCTTCCGTTCCAGCAGTACGTGCAGAGGTTCTCTTCCGGAATACCGACAGCCTTGACCATGTCATCGAGACGGTTGAATTTCAGTGAGGAGAAATTCATCTGCTCGCACATGCGGTCAAGCATCTTGTGGTATCTGTCGCTGTCCGGATTTGTATAGTCATCCAAAATGTCGCGTTCCACATTTTCGCCTTCTTCCTGGGCGATGATGCGGCGGGCAATCAGTTCCATGTCGCTGGTGCTTCTGGAGAAGCTGATATATTTGCAGCCGTACATGATCGGCGGGCAGGCAGGTCTGACATGGACCTCTTTCGCGCCGCTTTCATACAGGAAGGCTGTGGTTTCCCTTAACTGGGTGCCTCTGACAATGGAGTCGTCGATCAGCAGCAGCCTCTGGTTTTCGATCAGTTCCTGGACCGGAATCAGCTTCATCTTCGCGATCAGGTTTCTCTTTGTCTGCATGGTCGGCATGAAGGAACGCGGCCATGTAGGTGTGTATTTGATAAACGGTCTGGAATGAGGCACATGCGATTCATTGGCATAGCCGATCGCACTGCCGAGACCGGAGTCGGGAACGCCGGCGACCGTATCGATATCCTCGATGGTCAGTCCGTCTCTTCTGGCCATGTATTTGCCGCAGTTATAGCGCATTGCTTCGACGTTGACGCCTTCATACTTGCTTGGCGGATAACCGTAATATGTCCACAGGAAGGTGCAGATCCGCATCTTCTTGCCCGGTGAGGCAAGCATTGTCACGCCATCCGGTGTGATGACATCAATTTCACCCGGACCCAGTTCCCTGTAGTCCTGGTAGCCCAGTTTCAGATAGGCAAAGGATTCAAAGGTAGCGCAGTAGCCCTCTTCCTTCTTGCCGATCAGAATCGGTGTTCTGCCCAGTCTGTCCCTGGCGCAGTAAATGCCTTTGGGCGTCATCAGCAGGATTGTCATCGAGCCGTCGATCACGCTCTGGGCGGCACGGATGCCGTCAATCAGGTTGTCCTGCTGGTTGATCAGTGCCGCGACAAGTTCCGTCTTGTTGATCTCACCGCCGCTCATTTCCATGAAATGGGCTCTTGAGCCGCTGAAGATCTTTTCAATGATCTCATCCGTGTTGTTGACCTTGCCGACTGTCACGATTGCGTAGGTGCCATGGTGAGAGCGGACGATCAGAGGCTGGGGATCATAGTCCGAAATACATCCGATTCCCATGTAGCCGAACATATCGCCGACATCAGAATCAAACTTTGTTCTGAAGGGAGAGTTTTCGATATTATGGATCGCCCGGTTGAAACCGTTCATTCCGTAAACCGCAAGCCCGGCCCTTCTTGTACCGAGATGAGAATGGTAATCGGTGCCGTAAAACAGGTCGAAGACACAGTCTTCCTTGAGTGCTGCCGCAAAGAATCCGCCCATAAGTCATCCTTTCCGTGATCTCATCATACAGAGATCTTTATTAACCCACGCATTATAGCATGGTCAGCCCATTTGTCTACGTTTCAGGAAAACTTTTTTATGGTGAAAACATGCATGATCAGTCAGAAGAAAACCGCATTTCTGCGGTTTTGGGTCTTTTCATCAGAAATGATTCACCATATGTAGGATGGTTCTACGCTGTTCACTATGGCGCTGAACAGTGCTGAGGCGCTGAATGTATTCAGGCCTGTTCCTGAAGGCCCGCCGAAATACGGATCGACAATGGTGAAGCAAAGATTTCCGTCTTTCTCTTCATATCCGCTGACGATCACATTGTGGTTTTCCGTGGTTGAGCCGCCATAGACATCACAGACTCTGACCTGCAGAATGGACGGATAGCCATCGTCAATATTCTTTCTCATTCTGGAAATAAACTTACTGTACTCACTCTGTACAAAACTTTCCGATACCGGCTGCACACGATAGCCTCCGTCAGTATCTTTCTGCGGCTGTCCTCCGAACAGATAATCATTCAGTACTCTGGCGACATCCGTATCGTATGTTCCTCTGATTCCGTCTTCGCGGATTCCCGGTGCGTATGTGTTCAGTTCAGCTGCCAGTGAATTCTGTTCTTTGTAAATCCCGAAGCGGCTCAGGATCATCTGCGTGCAGGCAACAGAACAGTACCATGAAGTTTCCTGTGTACTGCGGATGATGGAAATGCTGTTTGAGACAGCCGGTATCTCCGGCTCTGGCGTGATGGTTTCTTCCGGACGCTGCGTCCCGGGAGTCACGTCTTCTTCCGGAACGGACGGCTCATCGCTCCATTCATAATACACAGGATCAATGGCGGGAACCCAATAGAGACCATATTGACGAACTCCGTCGATTTCCATCATATGTTTTTCTTTCAGAGCATCTGTGATATCCATATAGAACAGATAGCAGGGGTATACATACTGTGATGACGGATCATCCCGGTAAACCATGTCGATATTGCCGGTCTCTGTCTTCTCATCCGGCAGGATCCCGCCGGCATTGGCGATGCAGTTTCCGGTCAGCAGCTGTTCATATGCCTCTTCCGCACTGATCAGCGGATACTCATCTGTCTTCTGATACGCTCTGAGTCTGTTCTTGAGTCTGATTCCGGTGATCAGGGTATCATCATCCGGATCGAAGCCCCAGATCTGCAAATCATTCAGCGCACTGTTCACAACTGTTTCCGCGTCGCTGTTTCCTTTTTTCCAGAACCAGTAATGACGGATTCTGAACAGTCCTTCTTTTTCGCCGAGCTCTTCACTGGGCTGGCGGTTATATCCGTAATCACCGCCGATATCCCAGGCTGTTTCCCCTTCGCCCAGAAGGCCGCCATAGGTATCCGCGAGATACTGTGCTGTTTTTTCGGCTTCCTCTTCCGAAAGATCATAGACATTCATCTTCAGAGACTGCGGTACATGCGGCTCATGGCCTTCATGGAAGAAAACAGTCACTTCACCGCTGCCATAGCAAGTCAGCTGTGCCTCTTCAGATTCAGCTTTGATATACAGTACAGTTCCGTCTTCGACTCCCGGCACATGATCATAAGTCCTGTGTCTTTCATCATATTCCCCGGCTTTATACACCGTTTCCTCTGTCAGGGTGAATCCGAACCAGTCTGCAGTTTCCTTCAGGATAGACCGCATCTCCTCTTCACCAGGACCCCATATACTTCCGGTAATGCTCATATTTCGCCTGTAGACCGGCAGTTCCGTGAGATTCATGGAATCGTTCCATGGATTATAGTCCGGTTCTTCTTTCAGGTCCGGATACATAACAACACTCATGCCGGTGCCTGCAGTGCTCTGATGGCTGAGCGTAAGGACAGCTTTTTCACCCGGTTCACTGATTTCCGGCGTCGGAGTAACAGCCGCGACGGGTTCTGTTTCTTCCGGCTTCCGGCGGTTTGTGATCATCACAGCCGCAATCACCGCAGCCATTGCCGTCAGGGAAATAACGGTTCTTCTGATCATTGATGACTGTTTGTTCTTTTTTATATGACCGGTTCTTGCCTGCTGGGCAGATTCCAGCAGGTCATCGTCCACTTCGTTTATGGCCTGAATGATATCTTCCTTTATCATGACAGGAATCCCTCCGTTTCCAGGTATTCTTTCAGGGCGGCACGCATTCTGAAAAGCTGTGTTTTTGCCCCGGACTCACTGAATCCGCAGGCCGCGGCTGCCTCTTTGAGGGAATCGAAATAGAAGTATCGGCACAGGAACAGGTTTCTCTGCTTTTGCGGAAAACTGCGCAGAAAAGAACTGATCGCGTCTTTCAATAAAGACAGATCATATTCTTTTTCCGATGATCTTTCGCCGATGCACTCACCGATTTCTTCCAGTGAGACATCATATTGGGAAGACCCTCTTTTCTTTCTGGTCAGAAAGCGCAGCCTGTCAATCGCCAGTGATCTGGTGATCCTGCTCAGCCATACAAGAAAAGCATTCGGTCTCTGCGGCGGGATGGAATCCCATGTTTTGAGATATGTATCATTCACCGCTTCTTTTGAGTCTTCCTGATCATTGAGAATATTGCGGGCAACCGCAAGGAGATAGCTGCCGTATCTGGAATCTGTTTCCCGGATGGCGTTTTCATCCCGCTGCCAGTACAGTTCAATGATTTCCCTGTCTTCCATACTTCTTTTCCCCTTCACTTAATCAGTCGACATTTAGTCAGCAGCGGTTTCAAAAAAAGAAATCTGTATATTCATATTTTACAACGGCAAAAAGAAAAATCCTGCCTTCGGGCAGGACTCTCGCGAAAACAGTGGATCAGTTACATTTTGGCAAATTTCTCGGCAAGTCTGAGAAGATCCATGACGGACCGGGTGTTTTCCATTTCTTCATCTGAGATTTCCGCCTCAAACATCTTTTCCAGCTCATTTTTGAGCAGGAAGATGTCTGAACGGTCCATCTTCAGGTCTTCCCTGAGAAGTGAGTCAGTGCTGACATCCCAGGATTCAAGCGGTGTATACTTCATGACCGCGTCAAGAACGAAATCAAACATATTGTTACGCCTCCGGTATTCTATGAAATTATACTCCGAAAAGGCATGGAAAAAGCAGGAACTGTGCAAGTCCCTGCTTATGATGCGTCAGCTCAGATTAAATTTCTTCGCCGTTGCTTTCGCAGACTTTCTTGTACCAGAAGAAGGAATCCTTCTTACTTCTGGAGAAGTCGCCGGTGCCGTCATCATGTCTGTCGACATAGATGAAGCCGTATCTCTTGGCGTACTGGCCTGTACCGGCGGATACCAGGTCGATCGGTCCCCATGTTGTGTAGCCGATTAACGGAACACCTGCCTCGCAGGCCTTCTTCATGGCTTCCACATGGCCCCTGAAGTAGGAAATTCTGTAATCGTCATGGATGGAGCCGTCTTCCTCAACTTTGTCGAATGCGCCGAAGCCGTTTTCAACGACCATCAGCGGCAGTCCCGGATATCTGTCAGCCAGTGTTTCAAGTGTGTGCTCGAGTCCGTCCGGATCGATCTGCCAGCCCCAGTCGGAAGCCTTGAGGTAAGGGTTCTTGCCGCCGTGGGTCATATTGCCGGCTGTTGTCTCGGCGTCTGCGTGGGTCGTAACGCAGTTGGACATGTAGTAGGAGAAGGTATGGAAGTCAACTGTGCCTTCTTTGATGATGGCTGCGTCTGCTTCATCGTCAATGAACCAGGGATCAACACCCATATCTGTGAGATACTTCTTTGCCCAGACAGGATATGCACCTCTGACCTGTACGTCGCAGCACAGATTGTTCTTGAGATTTTCTTCCTTATCGCATGCCAGGATGTCCTTGGGATCCGGTGTCAGCGGATAAGCTGTGACATGGGCGATCATGTTGCCGATCATGAAGTCAGGGTTGATTTCATGGCCGAGCTTGACAACTTTTGCGGAAGCGACAAATTCATTGTGGAGCGCCTCAAAGGTTCTCTGTCTGTTGTATTTCAGATCGGAGAGCTTGATCGGTTCTGTTGCGTTGATGTCTTCCTCTTCCATGATGCCGAGGCCATAGAGGTTGCCGATGCCGCCTTCGCCCATGCAGGCGATGTTGATCTCATTGAATGTCAGCCAGTATTTGACCTTGTCCTTGTAGCGTCTGAAGATTGTCTCACAGTACTTCACAAACAGGTCAATGACCTTGCGGTTGGAGAATCCGCCGTAGTTTGTGACGATTGCCCACGGAATCTCGTAGTGGCAGATGGTAACGAGCGGTTCAATGTTATGCTTTCTGCACTCATCGAAGACGCTGTCATAGAATGCCAGACCTGCTTCGTTGGGTTCAGCGTCATCGCCATTCGGATAGATTCTGCCCCAGTTGATGGACAGACGGAATACATTCCAGCCCATTTCTGCGAACAGGGCGATGTCTTCCTTGTAATGATGATAGAAATCGATTGCTTCATGTGACGGATAGA